>NZ_MOWP01000025.1:0-188596 GCF_001983215.1 Frankia sp. CcI49 | reverse complement strand
GGCCGGCTGCCCAGCGAGGTGTTCCGCGAGCACTCGCTGGCCTGCTACGTCACCGACCCGACCTCCCTSAAGCTGCGCCGCGAGATCGGCATCGACAACATCGCCTGGGAATGCGACTACCCGCACTCCGACTCGATCTGGCCGGACGCGCCCGAGTTCGTCCTCAACGAGCTGAACGGGGCCGGGGCGACCGACGAGGAGATCAACAAGATCACCTGGGAGAACGCCTGCCGGTTCTTCAACTGGGACCCGTTCGCCGAGATCCCCCGCGAGCGGGCCACCGTCGGTGCCCGGCGCGCCATCGCGACGGACGTCGACACCGCCATCCGCTCCCGCAAGGAATGGGCACGCCTCTTCGCGGAGAAGCAGGGCCAGAGCGCCTGAGCCAGGGCCAGAGCGCCTGGGCGAGGTAAGCGCCCAGCGCCCTGGCGAGGCAGCGAGTGCAGGGGGTCGCCGGTTGACCGGCGGCCCCCTTTCGCATGCCCGGCCACCCGCATGCCCGATCGCCGGCGGGCCGGCTGGCCGGCTGGCGGGACGTCGTGGAGGATCGAAGTTCCAGAACCTCGGAAGTTGTGTTCTGTACTGCGAGAACGCTATTCTGAGGGCGCCGAGAGGAGTGCCGACGATGGCGTGGGATTTCGAGACGGAGCCCGAGTACCAGGCCCAGCTCGACTGGGCGGACGAGTTCGTCCGCGAGGAGGTCGAGCCCCTGGATCTTGCCTGGCCGAACCTGCAGTTCGTACCGCCGGACGAGAACCTGCGGCGGGTCATCGATCCACTGCGGGCGCAGGTCAGAGAGCGGGGCCTGTGGGCCACGCATCTCGGCCCCGCGCTGGGCGGTCAGGGGCATGGGCAGCTGAAGCTGTCGCTGCTCAACGAGATCCTGGGCCGCTCCAGCTGGGCGCCGCTGATCTTCGGCTGCCAGGCGCCGGACACCGGCAACGCCGAGATCATCGCGCACTACGGCACGGAGGCGCAGAAGAAGCAGTACCTGCAGCCCCTGCTGGACGGTGAGTGCTTCTCGTCCTACTCGATGACCGAGCCGCAGGCCGGTTCGGACCCGACCCAGTTCACCTGCCGGGCGGAGAAGGACGGCGACGGCTGGGTCATCAACGGCTGGAAGTTCTTCTCCTCGAACGCCAGCACGGCCCGGTTCGTCATCGTCATGGTGGTCACCAACCCCGACGCGGGCGCCTACCGGGGCATGTCGATGTTCCTGATCCCGACGGACACGCCGGGCATCAACATCGTCCGCAATGTCGGGCTGCCGGGCGAGCCGCTGGGCGAGGGGCATCACGCTCTCATCCACTACGAGAACGTGCGGGTTCCCGACGACGCGCTGCTCGGCGGCGAGGGCCAGGCGTTCGCGATCGCCCAGACCCGCCTCGGTGGCGGGCGGATCCATCACGCCATGCGCACGATCGGCCTGGCGCAGAAGGCGCTGGACATGATGTGCGAGCGGGCGCTGAGCCGGCGCACCCAGGGCAGCCTGCTGGCCGACAAGCAGTTCGTCCAGGGCTTCATCGCCGACTCGTACGCCCAGCTCAAGCAGTTCCGGCTGCTCGTGATCCACACCGCGTGGGCGATCGACAAGCACAACGACTACCGCAAGGTCCGCAAGGACATCGCCGCCGTGAAGGTCGTGATGCCCGCGGTCCTGCACGACATCGCGTCGCGTTCGCTGCAGGTCCACGGCGCGCTGGGTGCCAGCAACGAGATGCCGTTCCACCAGATGGTGATGGGCTCGTACGTCATGGGCCTCGCCGACGGGCCGACCGAGGTGCACAAGGTCACCGTCGCCAAGCAGGTCCTGCGGGACTACAAGCCCAGCGACGACATCTGGCCCACCCAGCACCTGCCGAAGCGCCTCGCCGCGGCCAAGGAGAAGTACGCCGAGTTCCTGGACCACGAAGTGGGGAACCTGTGATCGACATCGACCGCCTCGCGACCTGGCTCGACGAGACCGGCCTGCCCGGCAAGGGCGAGCCGATCGAGGCCCGGTACGTCTCCGGCGGCACCCAGAACGAGATCTACGAGATCCGGCGCGGTGAGCTGCACGGCGCGCTGCGGATCCCGCCGGCGACGGCGCCCGCCAGCCGCGACGCCGGCATCCTGCGGGAGTGGCGCATCATCGAGGCCCTCGACGGGACGGACGTCCCGCACACCGAGGCCCTCGGCATGTGCGACGATCCCGCGGTTCTCGGCCGCACCTTCTACCTGATGGGCTTCGTCGACGGCTGGTCGCCGATGGACACCCGCGGCGCCTGGCCGGAGCCGTTCGCCTCCGACATCGAAGCCCGCAAGGGCCTGTCCTACCAGCTCGCCGAGGGCATCGCGCTGCTGTCCAAGGTGGACTGGCGGGCCAAGGGCCTGCACGACCTCGGCCGGCCCGACGGTTTCCACGAGCGGCAGGTCGACCGCTGGACGGCCTTCCTCGATCGGATCAAGAAGCGGGAGCTGCCCGGCTTCGACGTCGCCGCGAACTGGCTGCGCACCCACCGGCCGATCGACTTCGTCCCCGGGCTCATGCACGGCGACTACCAGTTCGCGAACGTCATGTTCCGGCACGGCGCGCCGGCGAAGCTGGCCGCGATCGTCGACTGGGAGATGGGGACGGTCGGCGACCCCAAGCTCGACCTGGCCTGGATGCTGCAGAGCTGGCCGGAAGACACCAGCTCACGCGAGCTGACCGGCAAGGGCTACGCGGACCTCTACGCCATGCCGACGAGGTCGCAGCTTCTCGCGCACTACGCGGAGGTTTCCGGCCGGCAGGTCGACGACTTCGACTACTACCTGATCCTCGCCAAGTTCAAGATCGCCATCGTGCTGGAGCAGGGCTTCCAGCGGGCGGGTGACGACGTGAAGCTGCAGTCGTTCGGGCCTGTCGTGCTGGGCGCGATGAAAGAGGCGGCAGACCTGGCCGAGACGACAGACTACCGGTCATGAGCGACACATCCGAGATCCTGCTGGAGCGCGTCGGCGCCGTCCTGGTCATCCGGCTCAACCGGCCGGAGGCGCGCAACGCGCTGACGCCCTCGCTCCTGAGCGCGATCGGCCTGGCGGTCATCGAGGCCGAGTCCGACCCCGAGATCCGGGCGGCGATCCTCACCGCCACCGGCGACCGGGCGTTCTGCGTGGGCATGGACCTGAAGGCCTTCACCAAGGGCGCCAGCTACGGCGGCGGCTCGGAGGAGGACAAGAAGGGCATGGAGGCCTTCGGCCGGCTGACGAAGGGGGAGGTGACGGTCCCCCTCATCGGCGCGGCGAACGGCACAGCGGTCGGTGGCGGCTTCGAGCTGCTGCTCTCCTGTGACCTGGTTGTGGCCTCGTCCGCGGCGAAGTTCGGCCTGCCCGAGGTGAAGCGGGGGCTGCTGGCCGCCGGTGGCGGCGCCGTCGCGATCGGCAGCCGGCTGCCGTTGGCGCTCGCGCTCGAGCTGACCCTCACCGGGGACCTGTTCGACGCGGCCCGCGCGCAGCAGCTCGGGCTCGTCAACACGGTGGTCGAGCCGGCACAGGTGCTCGAGACGGCGCTCGCGCTCGCGGGGCGCGTCGCCGCCAACGGTCCGCTTGCCGTCGCGGCGACGAAGGAGATCGTCCGCGCCGCCGCGGCCGATCCCGCCCGTGGCCAGGAGCGGATGGCGCAGCTCTCACCGGCCGTCTTCGCCAGCGAGGACGCCAAGGAGGGCGCGATGGCGTTCATCGAGAAGCGCGAGCCCCAGTGGAAGGGACGCTGACCTTGCCGGAGGCCTTCGCCCGCATCCCATGCATCCCAGCCGCCCCCGCACCCGCCCCAGCCCCCGCCGCCGCTCGCGGCCGGGCCCGGGGCCGGGGCTGGGGCTGGGGCCGCTGAGATGCGGGCCGCTGTCTGCCGTGAGTACGGCCCGCCGGACGTCGTACGGGTCGAGGAGTTCCCGACCCCGGTTCCCGAGGCGGGCCAGGTCGCCGTGCGGGTGCACGCGGCGGCCGTGAACTTCTCCGACGTGCTGCTGGTCGCCGGTGAATACCAGATCAAGGTGCCGCCGCCGTTCGTGCCGGGTAGTGAGTTCGCCGGGGTGGTCGAAACGGTCGGGGAGGGCGTCACCGGCCTGGCCGTCGGCGACCGCGTCTTCGGTTCCGGCATCGTCGGCGGGTTCGGCGAGGTGGCCATCGGCCGCGCCGAGGGTGTCACCCGCACCCCGGACGCGGTCTCCGACGACGTCGCCGCCGCCTTCGGGGTCGCGCACCGCACCTCCTACCACATGCTCCGGTCGGCGGCCGCCCTGGCGCCGGGCGATCAGCTCGTCGTGCTCGGCGCCGGTGGCGGTGTGGGGCTGGCCGCGGTGCAGCTCGGCGTGGCGCTGGGAGCGACGGTGACGGCGGTGGCCTCCTCGGCGCGGAAGCTGGAGGTGGCCGCGGCCAACGGAGCCACCAACCTCATCGATCATCGTTCGACGGACCTGCGCGCGGCGCTGAAGAAGACGCTTCCCGACGGGGCCGACGTCGTGATCGACCCGGTCGGAGGCGACCTGGCCGAGCCGGCGCTGCGTTGCCTGCGGTGGCGCGGCCGGTTCGTCACGGTCGGCTTCGCCGCGGGCACGATTCCGCGGATTCCGCTCAATCTGGTGCTGCTCAAGGGCATCCAGGTCACCGGGATGCAGCTGCGCGACTTCGGAACCCACGCCCCGGAGGAGATGCGGCGCAACGAGCGGGAGCTCATCGAGCTCTTCGCCGCCGGCAAGGTCAGTCCGCACATCGGCGCGACCTTCGCCTTCGAGGAGAGCGCCGCCGCTCTGCGCTACGTGGCCGACGGTCATGCGATCGGAAAGACGGTTCTCCGCATCGCCGGCAACGACGGCCAGGGCTGACCGACTCCAACCTGCGCTGGCCCCGGCAACGGCCGGGGTCAGCGCCAGCGGAACCGCCCTGGCCGGACATCACTCGCCGCGGGCTGCCGGTGGGTGTTCGATGACCGCGACGCAGAAGTCGACGAGGTGGCGCTGCTCGTCCTCGTCGGGGATCGTGCCGGGCTCCACATGCCGCTGCATCGTGCCGAGCACCGCGTCCTGGATCACCCGGGCGTCGAGGTCCGGCCGTGGGCGGCCGGCCGCGGTCAGCGGAGCGATGAGCAGGTCGCCGAGCTGCCCGTCCAGGGTGGCGCGCCCCGGAGCGGACTCGCCGGCGCGGGCGAGGAGCCGGTTCACCGTGGTGCCCTGCTGGGCCACGGTCGGCCGGGTGATCTGCGCGATCATGCCTTCGACCCAGGCGGTCAGCTGGTCGACCGGCTCGGAATGCTTCGCCATCTGGTGGCGCAGATAGGAGTTCACGAGCATGATCCCGCGCTCCAGCACGGCGTGCATCAGCTCGTTCTTGCCGGCGAAGTACCGGTAGAAGGTCTGGTTGGACGTGCCGGCCTCGGCGACGATGTCGGCGACTTTCGGCTCGGCGGGCGAAACACGTACCGCGACCCGCAGCGCGGCGTTGAGGATCTGTTCGACCTCACTCAACGCATCCCGCTGGTGGCGGTTCAGCGCACGGTCGACCGCGGCACGCACCGACGTCGGCACATCGTGCCATTCCACTCCGGTAGTGTCGCTCACGTCGCCGTCCTTTGGATGCGGGATGGAACAGGCGCGGAATTTTCTTCTGTTCCACGCAGAAGTATATTCTGCGCCGCGCCGGCGGAGGGCCTCCCGCGGGTTGGGAGCGGCAGGTGGGCGCAGGCCGCACGACAGGCCGCGGCGCTGCCGGCCGTGGTGGTCGCTGTCCGCGCTGATGCCGCTGCTCGCGGGCGTCTGCTGCTTGTCGTGGCTGGTCGTCGGCCTGGCTGTCCGCTGAGACCAGCCCGTGGAAGCAGCCCGTGGCGGACCCGGTGCGAATAGCTGATCTTTCCCGGCATACACTTCTGCCGTCCGCTGGCCGGAGGTGGGCACCGAGGAAGGACTTGGATGAATATCGTCGAAGCGGTTTTCTTCGGTGCGGTCGAAGGGCTGACCGAGTTTCTCCCGATCTCCAGCACCGGTCATCTGACGATCATGGAGAAGGCGCTCGGTTACGAGATCGACAGCCCGGACATCACCGCCTTCACCGCGATCATCCAGGTTGGTGCGGTCTTTGCCACGCTGTTGTATCTCCGGCACGATTTCCGGCGCATCATCGCGGCCCTGGGCCGCGGGGCGACGCGCCCGGCGTACCGGGATCATCCGGACTTCCGGTTCGGTGTGGCCGTGATCGTGGGGTCAATTCCGATCGGGATCGTCGGGCTTCTGTTCAAGGACCAGATCGAGACGACTCTGCGGAGTCTGTGGTTCGTCAGCCTCGCGCTGGTCGGGTGGAGCGGGGTCATGGCCTATGCCGACCGCGTTGCCACCCAGAAGCGCCACGAGGACGACGTCACCTGGAAGGACACYCTGGTCATCGGGGTCGTCCAGTGCATGGCCCTGATTCCCGGGATCTCGCGTTCCGGCTCGACGATGTCGGCCGGTCTGCTGCGCGGGATCGACCGCGTCACGGTGACCCGGCTGTCGTTCTTCCTCTCCATCCCCGCGCTTTTCGCCGCGGCGCTGMTCCAGGTCGTCACCGAGTCGGCCAACATCTCGAACGGTGTCGGCTGGACCATGACCATCACCGCGACGGCGGTGAGTTTCGTGACCGCCTATTTCGCCATCTCCTGGCTGCTCAAGTTCGTCGCGCGGCACAGCTACAGCGTCTTCATCATCTACCGGCTCGCCCTCGGCAGCGTGCTGCTCTTCCTGCTGGGAACCGGCCTCATCTCGGCCACCTGATCTCGGCCACCTGACGGCGGGGCGGCCCGCGGCGGGGTGGCGGGCGCTGCCGCTGCCGCCGAGCGAGGCCGGCGGGGCGTGGTGGCCGGTGCGACGAGAATCCTCAGGTCTTCGCGACACCGCTCGCCCGCTGCCTGCCCAGCGGTGGCGGGCAGCCGGCACACCCGCGTTTCGATCGGTTCTGGTGGGCGGTCAAACGAAACACGGGCTGATTCCACGAACGACTGCCCAGCTCGGGCCAGTGAATGGATGAATGAGCGGATAGGCCTGGTTCGACGCTGTCTCGGCGGCCATCCGCGCCTGCGGCGCACGACCGGTCGAGCGGCGATTCGATATCAAAGTGGCAGAACTTTCTGCCGTTACGATGTCATCGACCGCGCGTCGGGGGCGATCCGGAGGTGGCTGATGGCGAACAGACGTCTGGAGATCGACGGCGTTCGCAAACGCTACGGCGAGGTGACCGCTCTGGACGGCATGACCTTTGAGGTGCGCGCCGGGGAGCTTTTCGGTTTCGTCGGCAGTAACGGCGCTGGCAAGACGACGACGATGCGGATCGTGCTCGGGGTGCTCGCGGCCGACGCGGGTGAGGTCCGCTGGGCCGGTCGGCCGGTCGACCTCGCCGTCCGTCGCCGGATCGGCTACATGCCGGAAGAGCGGGGTCTTTACCCCAAGATGAAGGTCCGGGACCAGATCGTCTACCTGGCCCGGCTGCACGGGATGCCGGCCGGGGCCGCCCGACGCAGCGCCGAGGCGTGGCTGGAGCGGCTCGGTGTGGCGGCACGGCGCGACGACGAGGTCCAGAACCTCAGCCTCGGCAACCAGCAGCGGGTTCAGCTCGCCGCGGCGCTCGTCCACGACCCGGAGGTCCTCGTGCTCGACGAGCCGTTCTCCGGCCTGGACCCGGTCGCGGTCGACGTGATGAGCCAGGTGCTGCGCGAACGCAGCGCGGCCGGGGTCCCCGTGGTGTTCTCCAGCCACCAGCTGGAGCTCGTCGAGCGGCTCTGTGACCGGGTCGGCATCGTCGCCTCGGGCCGCATGGTCGCCTGCGGCACGGTGGATGAGCTGCGCAGGGCCGGGACCGAGCAGATCGTGGTGGAGGTGCCCGGCGCGCCCGCCGGGTGGGCGCTCGACCTGCCAGGGATCACCGTCCGCCACACCGAGGGCGACCGGACGACCGTCGATCTCGCCCCGGGAGCGGACGATCAGGATCTGTTGCGCCGGGCGCTGGCGGCCGGGCCGGTGCGCGAGTTCCGCCGCCGCAGGCCGACGCTGGCGGAGCTGTTCCGCTCGGTGACCACTGTCCCCGCCGCGGCCACCGTGGCCACCGTCCCCGCTGCGGCCGGTGGCTCCGCCGGCGGGCCGGGTGACGTCCCGAGCCCTGCTGGGCGGGCGGGGCCAGCTGGGCTGACTGGGCCAGCCGGGCTCACTGGGCCAGCCGGGCGGGCTGGGCCTGCCGGGCGGGCTGCGTCTGCCGGGCTGGCGAGCTCCGGCAACGACGTGCGGGCGGCGGATGAGGAGACGGCGGTATGAGCACCGGAGCCGACGGCGGGTCCGGCGGAGACAGGGGACAGCTCCCCAGCGTCCCGACGCAGGGTGGCACGCCGCCGGACGACCGTGGGGCGTGGGTGACCGGGCCGCCGGCCGCCTCGGCGTCCGGACGGGCGGCCGCCGAGACGCCCGAGCACGGCGGGTTCCCGCCCTTGGCCGCCTGGGTGGTGGTGCGCCTCGTCGCCGGGCGGGAGCTGGCCATCCGGCTGCGCTCGAAGGTCTTCGTGATCACGACGGCCGCGTTCCTCGTGCTGCTGGTCGGCGCTTCGGTGGTGATCAGCATGCTGGGTGGGCACGAGTCCGCGAAGTCGGTCGGTCTCATCGCGGCGGAGTCCGTGCTCGCCGATCCGCTTGAGGCCGTCGCCGACGGCCTGGGGGTCGACGTCGCGACCCGTGAGGTGCCCGACGAGGCCACCGGTCTGCGCGAGGTCTCCGACGGTGATCTCGACGTGCTGGTGACCGCCGCTCCGAGCGGTCTGCGGGTCGCGGTCAAGGAGGAGCTGAGCGAAGACCTGCGCGGGGTGCTCGCGGTGCTGGCCCGGCAACAGGTGCTCGACAACGAGATCAGCGTGCTCGGCGGGGACCCGGCCCGGGTCAACGAGACCGTCGCCGCCGCCGGCCTGGACGTCGCGGAGCTCGACCCCGTACCGGATGACCAGGACGAACGGCTCTTCCTGGGGCTGGCATCGGCGTTCCTGATCTACATGGGCCTGATGCTCTTCGGACCGGCGGTCTCGCAGGGCGTCGTCGAGGAGAAGTCGAGCCGGGTCGTGGAGCTGCTGTTGTCGACGGTCCGGCCGTGGACGCTCATGGCGGGCAAGGTCCTGGGCATCGGGCTGGTCGCGCTGATCCAGATGGTCGTGATCGCCGGCGGTGGGCTTGTCGCCGCGCTGACCACCGGCGCGCTCGAGCTGCCGTCCAGCGAGGCGACCGGCACCGTCGTCTGGTCCGTGGCCTGGTACGTGATCGGATTCTTCCTGTACGCGCTGCCGTTCGCCGCGGTCGGCGCGATGGTGTCCAGGCAGGAGGATCTCGGCGGAATCTCCAGCCCCATCGTGCTGGCGCTCATCGTCCCCTGGGTGGTCGGGGTCTCGATTGTGCCCGGTGATCCCGACAACGGCCTGGTCGAGATCCTCTCCCTGGTTCCGTTGTTCTCTCCGCTGCTCATGCCGATGCGTATCGCGCTCGGGGTGGCGCCGCTCTGGCAGCTCGTCCTGTCCGTGCTCCTGGCCCTGGCCCTGATCGGCCTGCTCATCCGGATCACCGGCCGGATCTACCACAACGCGGTCCTCCGAACCGGTGCCCGCGTCGCGTTCAAGGAGGCCGTGCGCCGGGCCTGAGCGGCCTGTGTCCCCGGAGTCCCGCCGTCTCCCCGGGGTCCCCAGGCCGTTCGAAGAGCAGAGGATTCTCGTCTTCCCGCAGTCCGCTAAACCTGGCGGTTCATGCCGGTGAGCACATATCCGATCTTGCGCCAGGTGTTGGGGCCGCAGACGCCGTCGTCGGGAATGCGTCCGAACCATGGCGTGGCATAGCGCTGCACGGCCGCCACCCGCGCGGTCGTCAGTGGGCCGTACACCCCGTCGGGGACGAGCCGGTAAGGGTCGCCGGATGTCGCCTCGTGACCGAAGATGATGTTCAGTGCGTTCTGGAGGGTGACGACCTCGGGCCCGCGGGACTTCTCCCGCAGGGTCGGCATGCCCGCGTAGCGCTGGCGGGGGTCCGCCAGCGTTGCGGGGCCCAGCGCGGCCGCCAGGATGTCTCCTCTGCGGTTGGCCCGGATCTCCCCGGGGCAGGAATGCGCTCCCCACGCCGCGCCGCCCATGCGGTGGGTGCCGAGCCCGTAGCCGTTCACCGAATCGGTGATCTCAGCCCGCCAGCCGAATTCGCGGATTCCCCACGCGAAGAACTCGCCGAGCCGGGTGATCTGGATCGGTGTGTAGTCCTCGGTGTCGTACCCCTCGCACTCGACACTGATCCAGAACGAGTTTCCCGCGGCCTGCGCCCAGGCCCGGCGGTCGAACGGGACGTACTGCTCGAACTCGCCCGTCTTCGCCAGCCACAGATGTGCGCTCACCTCGCTGGCCGGGTTGTCGAACCATCCGAACAACGATCCGTTGCCGACCTGGACGTGCGGAATCAGGCCGCGGGTCGGCTGCGTCATGGTGCCCGAGGTGTTCCGGACCGGGCGGTAGGCCGCAGGTGGGTAAAGGGTGGTCGCCATCGTCAGTCCCGGCTGTCCGTCGGCGTCGCTTCCTGGGTTCTCGGGCCGGTCGGCATTGCCGGTTCCAACTGCCGTGGGTCTTGGCGAGTCACGTTTCCTCTTGTTCCCCAGATGTCTGCCGGCACGCGTGGCGCCTGCCCGGCCTGGCCTGCATGGCTCTGAGGGATTCCTACCGCTACGCTTCAGGCGCGCCGCATCTGGGTCATTCACGTCATGAGGTGGATGCCGCCCGTAAGTGAGCACCGACATCCTATTTCTGGCAGATTATGAGGATTGTCATGGTTGCCAGGTGGTTCCGCGGCGCGTGCCGGCGGCGGAGCCGGGTGACGGGGTGTCGGGGCTGCTGTCGTCAAGACGACAGCGCGTGTGTTGCCGGGCAGCTGGGCGTCGACGTCCGTCCGACATGTTTGTCTGACTCCCTGTGCAGGGAGAGGTGTTCACGGTGACAGTCATGCGATCAGTTCGGATCGGCAGGATGGGGCTCGCCGCTGTTCTGACCGTCGTGGGCGCGCTCGCGGTGGCCGGTCAGCCGGCCGCCCAGGCGGGCGGCACGCCGGCAGCCGAATGCCCCAGCGGGCGGGAGTACACGGTGAGCGCCCCGGGCGATGAGCCGGATGCCGGCGCACCGGTGCAACTCGCCGCCGGGTACTACGCGCAGACGGCCTCCTTCTGGCCGCCGCGGTCCGCCATCCTGTGCGAGACGGGCTCGGGCCGGGCCCAGCCGAGCGCGGGGGTGGCCGGGTCCAACGACGTGGGCTGCGGCAGTGGGGCCCGCGAACTGCTGGTACCCGACGAGATTCCGGCCGGCTTCGAGTCCGCGGAGGTGGCGCGCTCCGGGGCCTACCTGCCCGCGGGCTGGTACACGCTTGCCGCAGAGCTGGACGCGTCGGAGCTGGGCGCGCAGGCCGCTGGCAGTGCCGGCACCGCGCGGTCGGCGCACGCACCGTCACATCGACACTCGAAGATCACCTGGACGGCGGTGTGCTGGTACCGCACGGCCCCGCCCGCCGCTACGCCTGACCCCGCGAAGCCTGACGCTGTGAAGCCGGAGCCGGAGGCGGCGGAGCCGGAGGCGGCGAAGCCTGACGCCGTGCAGCCTGACGTGGGGTGACGCGACGAGGGCCGCCCCCCGGGAACGGGGACGGCCCTCGTCGTGGAACCTGGAAGATCAGTAGCGGTAGTGGTCCGCCTTGTAGGGGCCCTCCACCGGGACACCGATGTAGTCCGCCTGCTGCTTGGTCAGCGTCGTGAGCTTGACGCCGAGTGCGTCCAGGTGCAGCCGGGCGACCTTCTCATCGAGGTGCTTGGGCAGGATGTAGACCCCGACCGGGTACTGGTCGGTCTTGGTGAACAGCTCGATCTGCGCGATCACCTGGTTGGTGAAGCTGTTCGACATCACGAAGCTCGGGTGGCCGGTCGCGCAGCCGAGGTTCATCAGCCGGCCCTCGGCCAGCACGATGATCGAGTGCCCGTCCGGGAACACCCACTCGTCGACCTGCGGCTTGATGTTGACCTTCTCGATGCCTTCGACCTTCGCCAGGCCGGCCATGTCGATCTCGTTGTCGAAGTGGCCGATGTTGGAGACGATCGCCTGGTGCTTCATCGCGGCCATGTGGCTGGCCATGATGATGTTGAAGTTTCCGGTGGTCGTCACGAAGATGTCGGCGATCGAGACGACGTCCTCGAGGGTGGCGACCTGGAAGCCGTCCATCGCGGCCTGCAGGGCGCAGATCGGGTCGATCTCGGTGACGATGACGCGGGCACCCTGGCCGCGCAGTGCGTCCGCGCAGCCCTTGCCGACGTCGCCGTAGCCGGCGACGACCGCGACCTTGCCGCCGATGAGCACGTCGGTCGCCCGGTTCAGACCGTCGATGACGGAGTGGCGGCAGCCGTACTTGTTGTCGAACTTCGACTTGGTGACCGAGTCGTTCACGTTGATCGCGGGGAAGGCCAGCGTGCCCGCCTTCGCCATCTCGTACAGCCGGTGGACGCCGGTCGTGGTCTCCTCCGTGACGCCCTTGATCGAGGCGGCGGCCGCGGTCCAGCGGCCCGGCTTCGCGGCGATCGTCTGGCGCAGCGTCTCCAGGATGATCGCGTACTCCTCGGAGTCCGCGGTGTCGGTCGCCGGCACGGCGCCCGCCAGCTCGAACTCGGCGCCCTTGTGGACGAGCAGGGTCGCGTCACCGCCGTCGTCGAGGATCATGTTCGGGGCGCCGCCATCCGGCCAGGCCAGCGCCTGGTCGGTGCACCACCAGTACTCCTCGAGGGTCTCGCCCTTCCAGGCGAAGACGGGCACGCCCTGCGGGTCGTCCTTGGTGCCGTTCGGCCCGACGACGATCGCGGCGGCCGCGTGGTCCTGGGTGGAGAAGATGTTGCAGGAAACCCAGCGGACGTCGGCGCCAAGCGCGACCAGCGTCTCGATCAGCACAGCGGTCTGGATGGTCATGTGCAGGGAACCCATGATCCGGGCGCCCTTCAGGGGCTGGCTGGCGGCGTACTCCGCGCGGGTAGCCATCAGCCCGGGCATCTCGTGCTCGGCAAGCCGGATCTCCTTGCGGCCGAACTCGGCCAGCGCGAGATCCGCGACCTTGAAGTCGAAAGTCATGCCTTCTCCTCGTTGCGCTCGGATGGCTGCCGAGCCTCTGTGGCGGTGTCACGTTCCGCTGCCGGCCGGCTCTGTGACCGTCATAGGCAGACGGCGGTGTGAGCTTTGAGCGTGCCATAGGCGTGAGGAACCGCGAAGACCCGGCCCGGTCGCGTCACATCGGGCCGGGTCTTCACCGGATAGCGCGTTGTCCCGCGTCACGCTGAGCGAGCCGCCGCACTGTTTCGCGCGCTCGAATGTCTCAGCTCTCGGCTGTGTCACCAGCCGTGGGCCTGGCTGTGTCACCAGCATTGGGCTCGGCTGTGCCACCGGCACTGGCGTCGGCACTGGGGCTGGCACTGTGGCCGGCACTGGGGCCAGCCACGTCGTCGGCCGGCGCGGCGGCTGCCGGTACCACGGCCGCCGGTGCCACGGCCGCCGATGCCGCGGAGGCCGGTGCGGGGGTGTTCGGCACCACGGAGGCCGGCACCGGCGCGGCGGGGCTGGTGCCCGCGGGCACCAGCTGCGGGCCGCGGTAGACCCAGCCGCGTTCGTCCGCCCACAGCAGCAGCGGCGGCAGCACGATCAGCGCCGAGAGCAGGGCCACCCCGACGTTGAGAGCCACCACGAGGCCGAAGTCGCGCAGCAGCGGCAGCGAGCTGAACGCCAGGACCACGATTCCGATCACGGCGGCGAGCGCCGAGACCATGAAGGCGACTCCGGTCCGGGCCGCCGCCTCCTCGGTGGCTGCCAGCGGGTCCCGTCCACGCTGTCGTTCTTCGACGTGCCGCATGACGATCAGCGTGGTGAACTCGGTGCAGAGCGCGATCACGAGTGGTCCGCCGACCGCGGTGAGCGGGCTGAGCTCGAAGCCCGCGAGCCGGGAGATGATGGCCGTCAGACCCACCGCGATCAGCACCGGAACCACCGACACCACCGCGCGGACGATGTTCAGGTGGCGCAGCAGCAGGATGATGAAGACGCCGATCAACGCGAAGTAGGTCAGCTCGACGCGGTTCTTCTCGAAGTTCTCCAGCAGCCCGGTGCCGACGACGGCGAGACCCGACGGTGTCGCGCGGATTCCCTCCGGGGGGGTGACCGTGTCCCGGATGTCGTTCACGACGACGGCGCGTTCCTCCAGCGCTCCCGGCCCGGTGCGGAAGATCAGGTTGAGTGCCTTCCCGTCGATGTCGACGGTGCTCTTCCTGATCGGTTCCGGTGTGACGTCATACGCCAGCTGGACGTCTTTGCCGGTCGGCGCGAGCAGGGTGGTGTTCGGCACCTCCATGAGGAAGCTGACCGTGGTCACCAGGCTCGACGCCGTCAGCAGCTCGTTGGGGTGCTCGTCGAGCTGCTGGTAGGCGAGGTCGTGGACGAACTTGACGGTCCTGTCGTCGAAGATGTCGTCCGACTGGATGAAGATGCCCAGCTCGCTGCTCGAACCGGTCTGCGCCTTGAGGTACTGGATGTCGTGCACGACCTGGGAGTTCTGGTTGACCCACTTCTCCGGGTCCGTCTGGACCTTGAGGTCACCTTCGACGACGAGCCCGCCGGCGAAGATGCCGGCGGCGATGACGACGAGCGGGATCGCGGCCAGCCGGGGCAGGGATCCGAGCCAGACGACGGTGTGGCCGAGCGCGCCGCGTGAGGCGTCCTTCGGCGCGGTGGGGGAGCGGCGCTCCCGGAAGCCGAGCGAGGCGGTGCTGAGCAGCACGGTCGCGAGGACGATGACCGGCAGTCCGATGGCGAGCAGGACACCGAAGTCACGGATCATCGGGACCTCGCTGAACTCCAGCGCGAGGAACGCGACGACACCGGCGACGGTGGCCAGGGCCAGCGCCGGCATGAGGTGGCCCAGCGCCGCCGCGACGGGTTCCCGGGCCCGGTCGAGCTGCGCTTCCTCCTGGACCCGGCTGTGTAGCTGAACGGCGAAGTCGATGCCGACGCCGAGCAGGACGGGCATGCCGGCGATGGTGACCACCGAGAGCGGGATGTCCAGGTAGCCGGCCAGCCCGAAGGCCCACACCAGCCCGATGCCCACGACCGCCAGGGGCAGCAGCCGCCAGCGGACGGCGAACGCGACCAGCAGCAGCGCGGCCATGATGAGGAGCGAAATGCCACCCAGAGTGAGGAAGCCGCCGCGCAGGTAGTCATTGATGTCACGGAGCAGGACCGATGCGCCGGTGGTCATGACGTCGGCGTTGTCGAAGGCCAGCCCGTTCATGGCGTTCTCGACCGCGGTGGCGCCCTTGCCCTCCTCCTTGATCGAGGCGTTTCCGGTCAGCCGCACGATCATCTGCGCGTTCTTGTCGGTCGGGAAGAAAGACTGCAGTGACTTGCGGATGGCCCCGGAGTTGTCGTGCAGCAAGAAATCGACCCAGGCCGGATCGTCGAACGTGCGCTGATCCCGGGGAATCGCGTTCGCCCGCTCCAACGTCCGCAGCGAGTCGGCGAGCCGAACTGCCTGGGACTTCGGGTCGGGATCACGCTGCTGCGCCGCCAGGAGGATCTTCCCGGCCGCGCTGTTGATGATTTGACCGTCCGAGCTGGTCACGAGATTCGCGGTGAACTGGAGCGCCGTGAGCGGCGTGATCACGCTCTCGATGCGAGGGTCCTTCTCCAGGGTGGCCGACAGATCCCGGAACTTCTTGACATTGGCGGCGGTGAAGAGATCGACCAGGTCGGCGTCGGGCTTCGTCGTGAAGAGCGTGATCATCGCTTGGCCGCCGAAGAGGTCCTGGTAGGCGACGTTGTCCTTCGCGACCTGCGAGTCCGCGTTGAGGTAGTTCTCCTGACCGGTGGTGAACTCCAGCCTGGTCAGGCCAAGTCCGAGTGCCACCGTGACGATCGCGGTGACGGCTGCGACCAGGCCGGTACGGCTGCCGACCACCCGCCCGACGCCGAACCAGAAACGGGCCGTGCCGCCTGGTCGGGAAGACCTGTCAGACGGCACTGACGAACTTGGCATCAAGTTGCTCCGGGATCAGCGTTGCGCTCGGTGCACCCCCATAGGGGAACACCCGAGACGGTTTCCATGGTGTATAACGCACATCACATCCAGGAGCCGACCCCTGGCGTACGGCAATCCTTCCGGACCGGAGTCGAACCGGGACCCGGACAGACCGTACGTGCCAACAGGTAGTCGTTTCTGTCGCGCACCGTGGTGGTTTGGTCCGGGCGGGCACAATTACCTGTGGCGGTGGTGCGGTCGGCGCCCCGATCGGGCGATCGATCTGGCTGAACCGACGTCCGGGCCGCCCGGAGGCGGGTGAACGTCCAGCCCGTGGCGGACTGCGCGTGGCGGACTGCGCGTGGGTGGGCCGCCGGCGCCCCAGCGGCCATGAGCGGGTGCTGGGGAAGCGGGCCGTGGGGCGCCGGGGCCAGCTCTCAGACGGTCACATGCTCACGTGCCGGCCGGAGCTCGATGTTCGAGTCGGCGCCAGGGAAGAAAAGGCCCTCGTGGCCGTCGTCCCAGCGGACCACGAACGGCGGCCCGCCGGCTGCCCCGCGGACCTCGATGATCACGCCGTGACGCTCGGGGTCCCCCACCGTCCGGCCGTGGACGACGAAGCGGTCGCCTACCGATGCGTACATGATGTTTCTCCCTTCGGCCTCGGTGCGCGATGCCAGCGATCGAGGTGGCACGCCCGGAGCAGCCGTCCCGCCACCATCGCCCGGCGGCTCCGCCGGTCGCGGCCACCCGGGGTCATGGCGTCCTGGGACGTGGCACCCTGGGCCGTTCGGGCGGAGCGGTAGTTCCGGGGTAACACGGTTCGCGGCCACCGGCAGGTCGGAAGGGACGCATGCCGTAAAGGTCCGCTTCATCAATTTTGCGTGCTTCGCCGGGCGTGTGGGTTGATCGAGGGATGTTCCTGCGTCCCCGCTGCTGGCAACCCATGTGATATAGGCCACGATCGGCCCGGTTGGTGTGGGTAGTGAGAGCGACGTCTCCTGCGGCTTCGGATGGGGCGACGGTGGCTGCGCCGGGGTGCGCCTGTTGCCAGGGAAGGCGCGGAGTGGCACGTTGGCAGCCGCTGGCGACCGCGCAGGCCTTGCGCGGGGGTGACCGTTCGGTGTCGCCCGTCTGACAGAGCGACGGGACAAGCGTGCCCATGTGGTGGAAATAGCCGAGGGTTGTTCGCTGTTGGTTTATCTCACTGTCACTTCACTGCCGACCGGTGCGACATGTCGGCGAGTCACCGCGGTGACCCTGACCGGGTGATCCGCCGGGGGTGGTGACGGAGTGTCAGTACCCGGCCGTGTTGTGGGATGAGTGGGGCATCACAGGGATTCGATCCTTGCTCTGCTTACCGATCGGCCGGTAGGAACGGGAGGGTTAACAGGGCATGTCGTCGGGAGGGCGTGAGACGCGCCGGGAGGGCTCATGGTGAGCATTCCGATTCCTTCGCGTGACCAGGCACGGTCCGCGACCGGGCCGGTGGCGGTGCCGCCGCTGGCGGTGACCTTGCGGACGTCCTGGCTGCACGCCACCCGGCTGGGTCGGGCGACATCCTCGGCGCTGTTCTACGGCGGCCAGGTGCTGCTCATGGCCGCGTTGTTCATGGTCTACCGGCTCGGCCGCCAGCTCGCCGTCGGCCGGGAGCCGCAGGCGCTGGCCAACGCCCGGGACGTCTGGAGCTTCGAGCGGCTCATCGACCTGCCCGACGAATCCGCGCTGCAACGCCTCGCGCTGCACTCGACGGAGCTGCTGGAGCTCGCGAACCGCTTCTACATCGGCGTGCACTTCCCGGCCTCTGTCGCGTTCCTGCTGTGGGTCATGCTCCGGCATCGGGACGCGTGGCCGCGGGTGCGGATGGTCATCCTCGCCTCGACGGGTGCCGCGCTGGTGATCCACATGCTGTACCCGCTGGCGCCGCCGCGTTTCCTGCCGCAGGTGCTGCCGCATGTGTCGCTCGTCGACACCGGCGCGGTCTTCGGCCCGTCGCCCTACTCGGGCGGCGACAAGGTGGCGAACCAGTACGCCGCGATGCCGAGCCTGCACGTCGGCTGGTCGATCATCGTTGCGTGGGGGACGGTCACCATTCTGCGGGCCCGGGCGCGCTGGTTGATGATCCTGCATCCGGTACTGACCGTCATCGTTGTCGTGATCACGGCGAACCACTACTGGATGGATGGCGTCATCGGTGGTGGCCTGGTCGCGCTCGCGGTCTTCATGACCAGGCCGGAAGTGCAGACCCGGCTGCGCTCCGTGTCCCGCACGGCCTGGGCCGGGGTACGGTCCGGCGCTCAGGTCCCGGTGGCGGTTCGGGTGCCGATCGTGGCTCAGGTGCCGGTCGTGGCTCAGGCCCCGGCAGGGGCTCAGGCGCCGGTAGGGGCAGGACAGCTGCAGGTGGGGGCCCAGTCAGGGCCGGAGGGACAGCCCGACCGGGGTGCTGCGGCGGTGGCGACGGAAAGCCCACTCTCGGTTCCGCCCGCTCGGAACAAGCCTGGCGGAACCGAGGCGACGTCCATCGGCCTGCCCGATCAGCGAGCGCTCGTGGACGGCAGCCCGTCTGGCGACCTGAGCGGCCCGTCCCTCGACCTGGTGGAGCCGCCGGGCGCGGAGCCTGCCAGCGGGCTGGCTGGCTGACCACTCGCTCGCCGCACCCGACAATCGTCTGTCGTACAAGGGATTCTGGATTTTTCCCGGGGCCGTCCGGGCTCCCCGAACGCCAGCCTGAGCACTAGGCTCTACCGATGGCCGTGGATGATCTGGCGGGGTCACGCCCGGTGCGGGACGAGGACGCGCTCGACATACCCGCAGTGGACGACTGGTTGCGCCAGTACCTTCGGAAACAGACCGATCCAGAGACCGCTGGCGCCGCGGCGCCGGCCGCCGTTGCAGAGGGCCTCGGCACACAGGCGGGCGATGAGGCCGCCAGCGAGGTCCAGACTGTCCCGCCTGCTGGCCGTCCCGAGGTCCGGCAGTTCTCGGGCGGCGCCTCCAACCTCACCTATCTGCTTCGCTACCAGGATCGGGATCTTGTTCTGCGTCGTCCGCCGCAGGGGCGCAAGGCGACCGGCGSGCACGACATGGCACGTGAGTTCCGGGTGCAGACCCGGCTGCGGCCGGCGTTCCGTTACGTGCCCCGCATGGTCGCCTTCTGCGATGACCCGACGGTGATCGGCTCGGACTTCTACGTCATGGAGAAGGTGCCCGGCGTCATCCCCCGATCGGAGTTCCCGCGCTTGCTCACGCTGGATCCCGTCCGGACCCGCCAGCTCGCCTTCAAGGTTGTGGATCTGCTGGTCGAGCTGCACGACATCGACCCGGCCGCCCACGGGCTCTCGGACCTCGGGCGTGGCGTCGGCTACGTGGACCGGCAGATCCGCGGATGGACGCGTCGCTACCGGGATGCGCGTACGCCGAACGTCCCGTCCTACGAGGCGATCATGAGCTGGCTCGCCGAGTACGCGCCGGAGGACGTCGCCTCCTGTCTGATTCACAACGACTTCCGGCTGGACAACGTGGTCTTCGACGTGTCCCATCCGACCGCAGATGGCCTACCGCGGATCAGCRGAGTGCTGGACTGGGAGATGGCGACGATCGGCGATCCACTGATGGACCTCGGGGGCGCGCTCGCCTACTGGGTCCAGGCGGACGACGACGAGATCTACCGCCTCACCCGGCGCCAGCCCAGCCACAGCCCCGGGATGCCCACCCGGGCCGAGATAGTCGAGTACTACGGGGCGCGCCGCGGCGTCGACATCGGCCGGTGGCCCTTCTACCAGGTGTTCGGGCTGTTCCGGCTGGCGGTGATCGCGCAACAGATCTACTTCCGCTACCACCACGGACAGACCACGAACCCGGCGTTCCGTGACTACTGGAAGATGGTCTGCCACCTGGAGACCCGCTGCCTTCAGGTGATGGCGGCAGCCGGACTCTAGATCAGCGTCGGAGGCTCCGGCCCGGCCCGGGACCGGGGCGGGCAAACCGGAACTCGTTGTTGTCTCTCGCTGAACGCCCCGTCACGGTGGGCTGATGACCATCTAGCGTGACGAACGTGGCTGCTGTCGGTGAGGGAGACGCTGCGTCGCGTCGCGGCCTGGCCGCTGCCCTGCGTCGCGCGGCAGCGGAGAGCCTTCTGCTGCTTGTGCCGGTGATCGCTCTCGACAACGACAGCACCTGGCGGTCGCCCTGGCAGCGGCGGTGCCACGCCTGTATCGGTGCCTGGTGGCTGGCACTGGTCATCGGTGCCCGCCGGGCCCGGGAGCGGGCCGACGCGCTGGATTCCCGCCCGGAGCCCTTTCCTGCTGGCGTGGGGGAGCAGGCTTCCGGTGTCGCCGGTGTCGCCGCGGCTGGTGTGGCTGCAGCCGCCGGCCTGGGCGGCGGCCCGGGGGTGGCTGTCGCCGTTGATGACGCCGTCTGTTTCGAACCGGAGCGGCTCGCGGAGCTGGCTCGCCGATTACGGGTCGCCGAGCGCCAGGCGGCCCGTCTCGCCGGCGACATGGGCCCGCTGGGGCGGGCCGCCGGAGCCTGCCAGGGCCTCGATCTGGTGCGTGCCGAGGCCGGGGTCATGGCTGCGGCGATCGACCGCCGACTCGCCGCCTCCGCTGCTGCGGAGGCCTCGTCGCCCGGCTGGGGCGGGGCTGGGAGCATCCTGGTCCGGCCGCATGCGTCGCCGGCCCGGCCGCGTGCAGGGGAAGCGAGCTCCGCCGTCGCCGAGCTGGTCACGTCCATCGGCACCAACCCGTTGAAACTGGGTGTTCGTGAGCTGCGGGCCATCGCCGAGCAGCTGGCACGGCTGGAGGCGGGCGTCGCGTCGCAGGTGATCAGCGGGTTGCGGGGGCGTCCGCTCCAGGTGCTGGCCACCGCGGTGGCCCTGGCCCCTGCCCGGCTCGATCTCGGCACGCTGAGCCTCCTACCGACAGTTGTCTCGATCGCTGACGTGATCCTTCGGGTCGCGCCGTCGTCGATGCTCGGCGAGATCGTGCAGCTGTTCCCGTGGCTCGACCCGCCCCCGGGTGCCGGCTACGGGCCTTGGCACCGGGCGGGGAGCCCGGCCCGCGGCGCCGCCGCCGGGCTCGTCCTCCGCGACCACACCGGCGAGCCGGTCTGGGTCCGGGGCGCGACCCCGTCGGACGTCCGGCAGGGCCGAGTGGGTGACTGCTACCTGCTCGCCGCTCTCATCGGCATCGTTCGCGCGGATCCAGGGCTCCTGCGCCGCAATCTTCGCGAGAACCCGAACGGCACGGTCACCGTCACCTTTCCGGGCGGGGCGGGCTCAACCCCGGGCCCAATCGCGGTGACGATCACCAGGAGCCTGCCCGAGGAGGCGGAGACCCGGCGGGAGATCGGCGCGGGTGCGGAGAACGCCGACGGTGATCCGGAGCTGTGGGTCGCCCTGTACGAGAAGGCGTACGCGCGGCTGGCCGGAAGCTACGCGGGCACCGACGGCGGTGATCCGGCGGTCGCGATGCGACAGCTGACCGGAGTGGAGCCGGATCGGGTCGATCCAGACCAGGTCTCGGTCGAGGGCATAGCCGCCAGGCTTGCGGCAGGTGACGTGGTGACCCTGTCGACCCGCGCTCGTCCGACCGGCTCGTCGGGTCTTGTCCCTGGGCACGCCTACGCGATCCTCGCCGCGGACCCTCCCACGGGGCGGGTCCTCGTCCGGAGCCCGTGGGATCAGACCGCCTCCGACGACCGGCTGGTCTGGCGCCAGTGGGCGAGCCTGCGCCCGGACGTCCGAACAGTCCAGCTCGGCGCGACCGGCCGCGGGCAGGCCGGCGGGTAGGTCAGACGTCCCGGACGATGGCGACCGGCGCGGCCGAGTGCAGCATCGTCTGATGGCTGACCGAGCCCAGGAGGAGCTCGGCGAACCCGCCCTTGCCACGTGCCCCGACGACCAGCAGATCGGCGTCCCGGCTCGCATCAAGCAGGGCTCGAGTCGCGGAGGCCGCCACCAGCAGCTTGTGAACGTCGATCTCCCGTACCTTCCGCGTGTCCGTGGTCTCGCTGGTGCCGAGGGCTGCCTCGATCGATTCGTCCAGTACATGCCGAGCCTGATCCTCGAGCGCCGGCAGGATCTCGGCCGAGCTCTCGGCGAACGGAAGCGGGATCGCCGCGAGCCAGGCGTGCACGACATGCAGCGGTGCGCCGCGCAGCGCTGCCTCGCTCGCCGCCCAACGCAGTGCCGCGAGAGAGTTCGGCGAGCCGTCGACCCCGACGACCACCGGGTGCACTGCGTCCGCCTCGGTCTCGGATGCTGGGCCGGCGGGTCCGGTGGGCCCGCTGTCGGAGGAGTCAGCGCGGCCCGCTTCGGCGTCATCCGACGGCCGGCGTGTGCGGGCGACGACGACAGGCACCGGTGAGTGCACGGCGACGGAGGCGCTCACCGACCCGATCCGGAGGCGATGAAGCAGCCCACGGCCTCGCGTACCGACAACGATCATCGCGGCGTCCCGGCCGGAGGTGAGCAGCGCCTCGGTGCCCGAAGCGTCGACGACCTCCTCGACGATGTCGAGTCCCGTCGGGATCGGCACGGCGTCGAGTTCCTCATGCAGGATCTGGCTGGCGGCCCAGGCCAGCGCCTCCTTGTCATGCGGGCCGGCGACTGCCTCGGCAGAGCGGCGAACCGTGGGTGGCTGCTCCCCGGCGCATGACCCGAGAACCGCGCGGATCCGCGCGCCCCGCCGGACGGCCTCGTCGATCGCCCACCGCAGCGCGGACTCGGATCCCGGTGAACCGTCGATCCCGACGACGATGTCGGTCTTGGCGGTACCGCTGGAAGCGCTGCTGTCACGGGTGGAGGCGACGCCGCCGACGCGCCGGCTGCTTCGGATGTCGTCGGTCATGGAGCTCCCTCCCGCGATGACATGACGGGGGCCGGCACACAGGGCTGACCCCGAGCCGGCACGGTCCCTGTGGCGGACCTACCCGGCCTGCCTGAGTGGAACCTGCGGGCGATGCTGCGCTCTGGCCGCTCTGGCCGGTGGCTGTGGCCAGTGACGCCTCGGCCTGGGCGCAGCCACCGGGCCGAGCGTCAATCGGTTGTCGCTTTTGTGGTGAGTGGCACCACGGGTGTATGTCGATGATTGCGTATTTAGATCTTCATCGTTGTGTTACGTGTGTACTCTCGAGTGGCGATTATCGGAGAAAACCGCCTCGGATCAGGCGTACCGCCGCCGGGCGTGTGCGGCCGTGCGCGCTCCGCTTTGTGATCTCTCTGTGTCCGCGCGCACTGCGCGTTCCGCACCGGTGTGCTGCGCGGGAGTCATCCGGGGTGCAGCTTTCCGGGCCATCCGCGTCCATTGGGATGCCGGCGGCTGTGTGCTCATTGTGTACTTCCAGTTGCCTTCTCAGGCTGCCGGCCCGGCATTTTGGCGCGCTGGCATCGTGGCTGGCCGTGAGCGTGATGAACAGACTGTGTTCCCCGTGTGGGCGGGGGGTGACTGCGGCCGGCGTGTCCCGTGGTGCGGCGGAGTAGCGTGCGGGTCCGGCCGAGGGCCCGCGTATCGTTGTCTCTTCCCTCGGGGCTGACTGAGAAGCCCCGGCTGGTTACGGATGACAATGCTGCATTCGACGGGACCCGCTCTCGGGTGATGGTGTTGCGTGCCCGGAGTCATACGCACGCGACAGTCAATTGCTCGAAAATTCGATCGGACAACGGTGAGACCTCAGAACAACGCGATCTAGCCGCCATGGAGGCCCTCCGCGACTGATAGCAAAGACCATCGAACGCGCCGACCGGCAGTCGTCGCTGCGTGACCACCCGGTCGCGGGCACGGGAGTTGACGGGGCATCAGTGCCCCGCGCACCAGGCGACCACAGGCCACCAGGAAGGAGGGAAGGAGGAACCGTGGAATCCGACGCCACGACCCAGTTGCTCATTCCCGGCGCGCTGGTGATGGTCTGCACTCCTGACCGAGGAGTACCCGTCGCGGACGTGGAGGCCTGGGAAAAGGCCGTCCTCAACGCCAACTCGGGCGTGACACCGGCGATGCGGCTCGTCGCCACCTTGGTCGCCAACCTTGCCAGCCCGGCGGGTCCGCCTGCGCCCAGCGGGTCCTACATCGCGTCGCCAGGCCTGCCGGACCTGTGCGGGATGACCAACTTCAGCCGCACCCACTCCCAGCGCCAGCTGTCGGCCCTGCGTGCCAAGGGCTGGCTGGTGACGATCATCCGTCCTGCGGCGGGCCGGCCTGCACGGTACCTGCTGAGCGTTCCGAGCACGGTCGCGCAGGCAGGGGAGATCGCCCTCGCCGGTCCGGTTGTCGGATCCGGTTCGGGTGCCGACCTCCGCGCGGCTGGCGAGCCCGGTCCGGCTGAGGGCCTCGCGGATCCCGGCCGGGCGGAGTCGCCCACGCCGTCGGGTCAGGCTGCGGCGTCGCCTCGGCCTTCGATCCAGGCTGCGCCGCCCCTGGAAGATGACTTCCCCACGGGCACGGCGGCCGAGCGGCCGGCGCTGCTACGGCGTCGCAAGCGTGCGACGTACAGTTCGGCCGGCCGTGGGGTCGTCCGGGTCCGTCGCAAGCCGCGAAACCTCGAGCCGGCGGCTGTGACGGACCCGCGTGCGGCGGCCATGCAGTCGCCCGCCGCCATGGGGCGTGGTGCTGCCGCTCCCACCGGTTCGGCGGCGGGGCCCGAGACCAACTACGACGAGCGCGCCGCCGCTGTCGGCGAGACCGCCTACGTGCCCTTCGGCTCGGCGGGCTCCACTGTGGTCCCGGCGCCGGGGAGCCAGCCCGGGCCTGCTGCGGCCGGGCACCTGCACGCGGTCTCCGGCTCGGCCGGCCTGGCCGGCTATGCGGCGTCGACCGGCGGTTCGCCGGTCGTGGGGGACACGACGCCGGCGGTCACGGCCGGAGGTTCGTCGGCCGGCGCGGTGACGTTCGGCGCGGGAGCAGACACCGAGCCACGAACCAATGCTGGTTCGCCGCTCGCCGGTCCGACGTCGCTGTTGGCCGACGTGCCGCGAGCGGCGGAGACCCAGCGAGCCGAAGACGGCGGCAGTGCAGCGCTGGTATCCGGCCCGGTGGCACTCGGGTCGTCGATCGAGTCGGGCGGGCAGCCGCCCGGGTCGGCAGGCAGGCTGGAACCGGACCCCGAGCCGACCCCCGGGGAGCCGACTCCCGCGCCCGAGCCGGAGACCGATCGCGAGCCGGAGACCGATCGCGAGCCGGAGACCGATCGCGAGCCGGAGGCCGAGGCTGATTGCGAGCCCGAGCCCGAGCCCGAACCCGAACCGGATCCCGCCATGGAGGAGATCCGTACAGCCACCCGCCAGGTGATCGACATCCTCGCGAACATGCTGCGCTGCCCGGCCGAGGACTTCGCCGAGCTGCACAAGAAGGTGTTCGACGTGCTCTGCGAGAGCAACTGGGCGCCGGTCGAGCTGGCCACCCATCTGGTGAACTTCGTCGCCAACGGTGTCTGGGTGAACGACGGCGGGGTTGTGGACAACATTCGGTGGCGTATGGACCGCCTGCCGCTGGGCGTGACCGAATGCAGTTGCAAGTCGTGCCTCGGCTGGCGAGCCATGCCGGACCGGCCATCGAAGCCGAAGTCGTCCGCTCGGCCCGCGCCACGTTCAGCAGGTGCGTCCGCGGCGGGTGGAAGCGGAAGTGGTACGGGCTCACCGCCTGGTCCGGTGCGAGCGGTCACGACCTCGGCGACCACCAGGCCGGCGGCGGCGTCCGCCGGCAGCCCGGCCGGAGGCTCTCCCGGCTCCGCCGCACCGCCTCGGCGGCCCTCGGCCCAGGGCGGCCAGGCGGGCACACGCAGGACGGGTGCGCGGGGCTCGGGTGCCCCACCCGTGTCGACGTCGGTGAACTCCAGCGCCCCCGCGGATCCGCTTCCGTTACCGACGCCGCAGGCGTTGCCGCCGCCGCCGGATCTGGCGGCGATCGTGGCCGCGGCGGAGGCCGGGGCGCAGGAAGCGCTGGAAAAACAGCAGGCACAGGAGCAGCGCGAGCAGCAGGAGCAACAGCAGGCGCAGGAGAAGTGGGAGGTAGCGGAGCGGCAGGAACAACCGGCGCTCGATCTTGAGTCGGCGATGGAGCCGCTGGAGGACCCCGCTCAGGAACCCTGAGCGGATGGCTGTCGAGGCCGGCGGTCCCCATGACGTCGCGCAGCTGAGGGCGGCGCGGCGCTGAGGGCGGCGCGGGCCTCCTCGGCGGGTTCCCAGCGACGTTCAGCACTCCGGCGGCATGATGGGGCACATGGGCGGTGACGGGACCGAACGTGCAGGGGCGGCCGTCGAGGGGCCGGGCGGCGTCCCGGATTCGGCTGACTGCGATGTCCTGGTGATCGGCAGCGGCTTCGGGGGCAGCGTCGCCGCACTTCGGCTCGCGGAAAAGGGCTACCAGGTCACCGTGGTCGAGGCCGGTCAGCGGTTCAGCCCCGCGACCCTGCCGAAGACGAGCTGGGACCTCCGTAGCTACCTGTGGATGCCCCGGCTCGGATGCCGCGGCATCCAGCGGATCACCCTGCTCGGCAAGGTGCTGGTGCTGTCCGGGGCGGCTGTCGGCGGCGGTTCCGTCGTCTACGCGAACACGCTCTACCGCCCGCTGGAGGCCTTCTACCGCGATCCACAGTGGGCCGACGTCACTGACTGGCGGTCAGAGCTCGCGCCGTTCTACGACCAGGCCGAGCGGATGCTCGGTGCCACCCGGAACCCGTCGACGACCCTGGCGGACGAGGTGTTCCAGGCGGTCGCGGGTGATCTGGGCGTCGCGGACACCTTCCGTCTGACCGACGTCGGTGTGTTCTTCGGGCGAGATGGCCGGCGTGAGCCGGGGGTGACAGTCCCCGATCCCTACTTCGGTGGCGCCGGGCCCAGCCGCACAGGCTGCGTCGAGTGCGGCGAGTGCATGACCGGGTGCCGCCGCGGCGCCAAGAACACCTTGGACCACAACTACCTGTACCTGGCCGAGCGTCTCGGCGCTCGGATCGTGCCCGACACCACCGTGCGCGCTGTTCGTCCGGACGGCCACGGTGGCTACGAGATCGAGGCCGTGCGCACCGGCGGCGGTCGTCGCCGCCGGGACGACGTCCGCCGATTCAGAGCGCGGCAGGTGGTGTTCGCCGCCGGCGCCCTGGGTACCCAACGCCTGCTGCTGGCCATGCGGGACGAGGGGCAACTGCCTGCGCTCTCCGCGCGGCTGGGCTATCTGACCAGGACGAACTCCGAGGCGATCCTGGGCGCGAGCAAGATGCGGCCGGACAGCCGGATTCCCCGCGGTGTCGCGATCACCTCGTCCTTCTATCCCAACGATCACACTCATGTGGAGCCGGTGCGCTACGGCCGGGGCAGCAACCTCATGGCGCTGCTGTCCACCGCCATGACCGACGGCGGTGGGCGGACGCCCCGCTGGGTGAAGTTCCTGCTGACCGTGGCCCGCCGCCCCCAGCGGCTCCTGCTCACCCTGCCCTGGCGCTGGTCGGAGCGAACCATGATCGCTCTCGTCATGCAGTCCCGGGACAACTCGTTGACGGTCCGCCGGCGCCGTGGTCCGTTCGGGATCTCATGGCTGACCAGCCGGCCGGGGCACGGCGAGCCGAGCCCGACCTGGATTCCGGAGGGCAACCGCGCCACCCGGCTGGTCGCTGAGCGGATGGGCGGCCAGCCCGGCACCGCGATCACCGAGCTCGCGGACATCCCCATCACCGCGCACATTCTCGGCGGCGCGGTACTTTCCACCGATCCCTCGCGTGGCGTGGTCGATCCGTATCATCGAGTGTTCGGCTATCCGGGCCTGCACGTGGTGGACGGTGCCGCGGTGCCGGCGAACCTGGGGGTCAACCCGTCCCTGACCATCACGGCCATGGCCGAGCGGGCCGTGGCCTGCTGGCCGAACCGGGGCGAACCCGACCCGCGCCCGGAGCTGGGCGCACCATATCGGCGGATCGCCCCGGTCGCACCGGCCCACCCGGCTGTCCCGGCGGGCGCGCCAGGACGCTACGACGTCGGGTGATCAGCGAGCTTTTTCCATCGTCGACTCGGGACCTGCGGCTTCTGTGCCGTTGACCGTGAGATGGAAAAGGCTCAGACGCGGCGGCCGGCTTCGGTCATCGCGTCCACACCCGGCATCTCCTCCAGCCCGGAGGTCGCCTCCGGCCCGACCCCGTCCGTGATGTTGCTGCGCACCGGCGGAACGGGCTCGGCGGTGATCGTCGCCTCGTCGCCGGACGAAAGGTAGCGGCGCGCCGCGACAGCGGCGACCGCACCCCCGGCGAGCAGGAACAGGGCGACGAACTCGCGCCGCCGCCGCCGGTGCACCCGCGCGAGCCGTGCCTCCGCCTTCTCCAGCCGCTTCTCGAGCAGCTCCTGCGCACGGTCGGCCCGCTCGCGGGCCTTCGACTCCGAGCGGATCGCGCGTCGTGAGCGCGACTTCTCGAGCCGCAGCTCGGTGGCCATCCGGGCGCGCTCCGCGGAGATCTCCGCGCTGGTACGTGCCTTCTCGATGCGCCGCGAGGTCCGCCCCGAGACGTCGGAGGCCTTGCCGGCCGCGAGCCCCGCCGCCTTGCTGGCCGCGGCGCCGCCGGTGGAGGAGACGTCGGTGACCCGGTGCGCGAGGGTGCTGCCCACACCGCGTGTCGCATGCGCCGCGGAACCGGCCGTACTGCCTGCCTTGTAAGCGGCCTTCGTCGCGGCGACACCGGCGCGGTCGGCCACGGTGCGCGCGGCGCCCGGGAGCCCGCTCACCGGCGCACTGTCCGTCACGTGCGCCAGTCTGTCCTTGAGTGTTGTGCTCATGGGTTCCCTTCCGCTGACTGCGTCGTCTGACTGCGTCGTCGGGTGTCGCGATCGGAGGTGAGGGCGTGCGCGTGGTGGGAGCCCCACCGGGTGAAGCGCTCCGTCAAGATCTGTGCAGTCTCCCGTACCCCGTGCGCCGGCTCTTACAACCGCGGCGGCCCACCGTGCCGTGTCACCTACGCTTGCGACACATGCCCGGTGCTGTCCCCGGTGGACCCGTCGGGCGGATGGTGCCTCACTGCCCGGAGCTGGCACGCCACGTGCCCGATGCGGCTCGGTGGGGCGGCATACGATCGGGCGAGACAAGCGGTACGTGATGAAAGACGAAGACGGAGAGAAGGCAGGCCATGGCCGAGGAGCTGTACGCGACGCTGCGCACGACTCAGGGCGACATCGAGATCAGGTTGTTCCCCGATCACGCGCCGAAGACGGTCAAGAACTTCGTCGGGCTCGCCACCGGAAGCCGGGAGTGGACCGACCCGAACACCGGTGAGAAGAAGAACGGAGTTTCGCTGTACAGCGGGACCATCTTCCACCGCGTGATCCCGAACTTCATGATCCAGGGTGGGGATCCGCTGGGCAGCGGCCGTGGCGGCCCCGGCTACAAGTTCGCGGACGAGTTCCACCCCGACCTGCAGTTCAACAAGCCCTACCTGCTCGCGATGGCGAACGCGGGGCCCGGCACCAACGGCTCCCAGTTCTTCATCACGACGGCTGCCACCGACTGGCTGAACCGCAAGCACACGATCTTCGGCGAGGTCACCCGGGGCACCGAGGTCGTCGACGCGATCGGCAAGGTGGAGACGGGCGCGCAGGACCGTCCGAAGACGGACGTCGTGATCCAGGAGATCGTCATCGACCGTCGGTCCGTCTGAGGGTCCGGCCGTGACCGAACCGTCGGCGGGTGACGGCGGCCGTGCCCCGGCCGGCCCGCGGGATGTGACYCCGTCGCCGCCCGGCGGTGGCGGTGTCGAGTCGGGCCCGGTCACGGCGGGATCCTCCGGGGAGGTCTCGCCCGGCGCTGTTCCCGCGCCTGATCAGCCGGGTCGGTGGGGTGGGCCCATCCCGCCCGGGGGCGCCGTTCTGCCTGGCCAGCCGACTCCGTCGAACGAGCCCGGTCAGCCCGGTCAGCCCGGTCTGTCCGGTCAGCCCGGGCCCTGGGGCCAGCCCGGCCCTGCGGGCCGACCTGGTCAGCCCGGCTCCTGGAGCCAGCCCGGTCAGTCCGGTCAGCCGGGTCAGGCTGGTCAGCCCGGCTCCTTGGAGCAGCCGCACTGCTACCGGCATCCGGAGCGCGAGACGTACGTCTCCTGCCAGCGATGCGGGCGACCGATCTGCCCGGACTGCATGCGGCCGGCGGCCGTCGGCTTTCACTGCCCGGAGGAATCCGGCGGCTCCGGGCGCGCTGGCACGGCTCGGTCCGGCAGCCGGAGCAGGCCGGGTTTCGGGAGCCGGGTCGGGCGGGGCCGGCAGGGGCTGGTCACCCAGGTGCTCATGGGCCTGTGCGCGGTCGCCTACGTCCTGCAGGGCCTGCCCGGGCTCGACCGGAGCGGGAACAACCTCAACCAGTTCAGCCAGGACTTCCTGCTCAGCGGCGTCGACATCGCCTTCTACGACCAGTACTACCGGATTGTCACGGCCGCCTTCCTGCACGGGAACTTCCTGCACATCCTGGTGAACCTGTACGCGCTGTTCATCATGGGTCACCAGCTGGAAGCGGTCGTCGGGCGACTTCGGCTGATCGGGCTGTTTCTCGCCGGCGCGGTCGGGGGGAACGTCCTGAGCTATGTCGTGAACGGCCTGGAGACGAGCTCGCTCGGCGCATCGACCGCGATCTTCGGTTTCTTCGGCGCGTTCTATGTGATCGCCCGCCGGATGCGGGCTGACACCACCCAGATCCTGATCCTGATCGTGCTGAACTTCGCGATCACGTTCTCGCTCAGCAGCATCGACCGCTGGGGCCACATCGGTGGGCTGGTGGCCGGGACCATCGTCGGCGCGATCTACGCCTACCTGCCGGCGCGCCGCGGGGGCGCCCAGGCGGCCGCGGTGCTGACACTCATCGGTGTTCTCTTCGTGGCGGCGGTCGTGAAGACGTCCTCGCTGGGGCTGCCGGTCTAGGGCACTCGCCGCGTGCGCCCGGGACGCTCGCCGCGCGCGGTGGAGGTCAGCCGAGGCGCGCGCGGTGCTCCTCGATGATGGTCGCGATCGGCGTGGGGTCCGTGCCGAGCTGGCGGCGGCTGAGGAACACCGGGCCGTCAAGTGTCTCGATCTCCAGCGTGCGCACGTGCACGAGGCGCCGGCCGTGACTCAGGGCCGACGCGTGCACACTGGTGATCGCCGCCCAGGGCAGGTGCCGCCGGCGTAGCCCGTCCACGAGGTCGAGGCCGCCGGACGTCAGCCGCAGCGCCGGCCGCGCCACCGCGTCGCGCACGGCCAGGCCCACCAGGCCCAGGCCTACCAGGCCGACGAGCAGGCGCCCCGCGTTGTCCAGCGACGCGACCCGCCAGGCGAGGTCGGCCACCGCCGCCACGACGAGCAGCACGAGGCCTCCCACGGCGTACCCGGCGCAGCGCAGCAGGGGAGGGGACCAGGACAGCTCGGCCGGCGTCATCGGTCGCTCCCTTCGCCGGTGCCCTTCGCCCGGGTGCCCTTCGCTCAGCGTCCTTCGCTCAGGGTGCCCGGTGACGGTGTCAGTTTGCCGACGTCCCGGCACGTGCGCTTGCGCCGCATGACGCCGTGATTACCATTCGCGTTCTTAGCCTTACTGAAAGTTGCGGCCGTTTTGCGACGGTCGTTCCGGGTGTCCGGACCGGTGAAGGGGGAACGGTGGCGAAGATACCGATGCGACGAGGTGGGGGCAGTCCCTTCCCGCCGATCGCCGAGTACGGGTTCCTCTCCGACTGCGAGTCGAACTGCCTGGTGGCCCCGAGCGGCAACGTCGAGTGGATGTGCGTGCCCAGACCGGACGCGCCGAGCATGTTCGGTGCCGTGCTGGACCGTGCCGCGGGCGGTTTTCGCTTCGGTCCGGATCGGACGTTCATCCCGGCCGGGCGGCGGTACCTGCCGGGCACCAACGTCCTGGAGACCACATGGCAGACACCGACGGGCTGGCTCATCGTCACGGACTGCCTGGTGGTCGATCGGTGGCATCGAACCCACCGGCGCTCCAAGACGCACCGCCGCACACCGGGTGACTGGGACGCCGCCCACGTCCTGCTGCGGCTGGCCCGCTGCGAGCACGGAGAGGTCGATCTGAGCCTCGTCTGCGAACCCAACTTCGACTACGGCAGAAGCCCCGAGTCATGGCGCTACGAAGGAAATGACTACTCCACAGGGGTCATCTCCCACGCCGGTTCGGACCCCGATCCGTCCTCGCTGCTCTCCCTGCGGCTGCGCACCGACCTGCGGCTGGGCTTCGACGGCCGGCGGGCCCTGGCCAGGACGACCCTGCGGGAGGGGGACACCGCCTTCGTCGCGCTGACCTGGCGCGCGGAGGACCCGATGCTGCCCGACAGCTACCAGCAGGCCTGCGCGGCCGTCGAGCGCACCACCGAGTTCTGGCGGCAGTGGCTCTCGCGCGGGACGTTCCCGGACCACCCGTGGCGCCAGCACCTGCAGCGCAGCGCCCTGGCGCTCAAGGGCCTCACCTACGCCCCCACCGGCGCGCTGCTCGCCGCCGCGACGACGTCGCTGCCGGAGACCCCGCAGGGGGAACGGAACTGGGACTACCGGTACAGCTGGATCCGGGACTCGACGTTCGCGCTTTGGGGTCTCTACACCCTCGGCCTCGACTCCGAGGCCAACGACTTCTTCTCCTTCATCGCGGACGTCGCCGAGAACGCCGACGACATCCAGGTGATGTACCGGGTGGGTGGGGAGCCCCGGATCGACGAGGAGATCCTCGGACATCTGTCCGGGTATGACGGTGCCACGCCCGTCCGGATCGGCAACGAGGCGGCGAAGCAGCGCCAGCACGACGTGTGGGGTGTCATCCTCGATTCGGTCTACCTGCACACACGTTCGCGGGACTACCTGTCGGAGCGGCTGTGGCCGGTGCTCGTCCGGCTGGTCGAGGCTGCCGCGGAGCACTGGCGGGAGCCCGATCGGGGCATGTGGGAGGTCCGCGGCAAGCCGCAGCACTTCACCGTGTCCAAGATGCTGTGCTGGGTGGCGTTGGACCGTGGGCGGCGCCTCGCCCAGATGCGCGGTGACTACACCACCGCCGAGCGCTGGAGCGAGATCGCCGCGGAGATCCACGCGGACGTGCTGGCCAAGGGCGTCGACGACCGCGGTGTGTTCACCCAGTACTACGGTTCGGCCGCGCTGGACGCCTCCGTGCTGCTGATGCCCCTGCTTGGCTTCCTGCCGCCGACGGACGACCGGGTCAAGGCGACCGTGCTCGCCATCGCGGACGAGCTGACCGTCGACGGCCTGGTGCTGCGCTACCGGACGGACCAGACCGACGACGGCGTCGCAGGCGAGGAAGGCGCGTTCCTCATCTGCTCGTTCTGGTTGGTCTCGGCCCTGGTGGAGATCGGCGAGGTGACCCGGGCCCGCCAGCTCTGCGAACGGCTGCTGAGCCTGGCGAGCCCGCTGGATCTCTACGCCGAGGAGATCGACCCGGCCGACGGCCGGCACCTGGGAAACTTCCCGCAGGCCTTCACCCACCTGGCGTTGATCAACGCTGTCATGTATGTGATCAGGGCGGAGGACGGCGATTCGTACACACGGCCGTCCTCCGCCGGCTGACCATCAGCAGCTCCGGACGCAGCGGGTCCGGGCACCGGGAGGGGCCGGCACATCGGGCATAAGGGCTCGAGGCACTGGATATCCACATTGTGGACAACGGTTGTGGACGAACAACACGCGTGGAAGTCACACCGTTGGCACAGCGGGCAGTCGTCGGGTGGTCAGCGCCACTGGGTCGACACGGCGAGGCCGATGACCACGAACCCGAACCCGATGAGGATGTTCCAGCCGCCGAGGCTCTCCATCCCCAGCACGCCGCCGTTGGAGAAGTAGTAGACGAGCAGGTAGGCGATCCCGATCAGGAAGAACGCCAGAATCATCGCGCCGAACCAGGGCGGCGACGGCGGCTTGCGCTTGGGCGCGCGGGTACTGCCCCCGGGGGCAGTCGCCGTCGACTTCTTCGGCTTCCGGGATCGGGATTCGGGCACTGCGAGCTCCTCGTGACCAGGTTCACACGGCGCGCCGACCGGGTCGCTTGGTCGACGTCATCTCCGAAGTTCGTCACCAGGGTAGACAGGGTGACCGTGCGGAAGCTGTGGGCACGGCCGACATGTCTGCGCCAGATGTCATGATGCCGCCGCCGTAGCCCGGCAGGCCCTGGCACTGCAGCATCCAGCGCCATGCCCGGCGTGGTCCTGCCGGTGTGCGAGGTGTGGCACGCGGCGTAACCTGCGGCGGGGAATCGCGGTGGTTGACGTCCTGCCAGCTGCGGCCGGTTCCCGGCGGCGCCACACAGAAAGGCCCGAAACGCGACGGACGACATGACAGGCGGCGCGGACGAGAGCGGCGGCGTGGACGAGAGCAGTAGCCCGGGGGAGGCCAGCAGCTCGGGCGAGAGTGACAGCTCGGGCGAGCACGGCGACCCGGATGAGAGCAGAGACCCGGATGAGAGCGGCAGCTCAGGCCAGCGCGCCGCGCGCGCCGTGGCCGGGTGGCGGGTCCTGGCGGCGGCGCTGGTCGCCGTCGTGGTCGCCGTCGTGGTCGCGGAGGCGGTCAGCGCGCCCCGGAGCGGCCGGCCCGGGGGAACGGGGGTGCTGAGCGCCGCGGGTTTCGTGGCGGCGGAGCGCCGTCGCCTGGACGAGGAGTCTGAACGGGTCCGGGCCAACCGGGAGGCGCTGGAGTCCGCGCCGGGGTCGCCAGCGTCGGCGCCGTCCGAGCCGGCACCGACGCGGTCCCCGGCGACGGTCGGGGGCCAGCCGGAGCCCTCCGTCACCGTCACCGTCCCTGCTCCCGTCCCCGGTACCGCCCCGGCCGCGCCGGTGGACCCGCTGCTTCGGCGCGCGGATCTCGCGGCGCAGGTCGGTCTCACGGCCGTGCGCGGGCCGGCGGTGACCGTGGAGCTGGACGACGCGCCGCGGGAGAGCCGAGGCGGGCCGCTTCCCGCCGGTGTTCCCTCCCCCGGCCCGAACGATCTCGTCGTGCATCAGCAGGACGTCCAGGCGGTGGTGAACGCGCTGTGGTCGGGCGGTGCGGAGGCGATGGCCATCATGGGCCAGCGGGTGACCCCCCGGACGGCGGTGCGCTGCGTGGGGAACACCCTCCTGCTGGAGGACCAGGTCTATTCACCCCCGTTCCGCATCAGCGCGATCGGTGATCCGGGCGCCCTGCGGAACGTGCTGGACACGGATCCGGGGGTGGCGCTCTACCGGGACTACGTAGCTGCCTACGGCCTGGGCTACCGCGTCACCTCCGAGGCGGATCTGGTGCTGCCCGCGTACACCGGCGGATCGCTGACCGGACCCTGAGCCGCCGGCGGGGGCTGGACGCGCCGAGCGTGCGGCAGGATGGATCCAGCACCTGCCGGCTGGCGGCGCGGTGCGATGCGATGTCTTGCGCGGTGCGGTGCCTGTGGGAGGTCCGATGCGGATCCTGGTCGTCGACAACTACGACTCGTTCGTGTTCAACCTGGTCCAGTACCTGGGCCAGCTGGAGACGGAGTGCGTGGTGCGCCGCAACGACGAGATCGACCCGGCCGCCCTCGACGGGCTGGACGGCCTCGACGGGCTCGGTATCGACGGCGTGCTCCTCTCCCCGGGCCCGGGGACACCCGAGGCGGCCGGGGTCAGCATCCCGATGGTGCGCGCCTGTGCCGAGCGTCGCCTTCCGCTGCTCGGCGTCTGCCTGGGGCACCAGGCGCTCGCGGTGGCCTACGGCGCCACGGTCGACCGGGCGCCGGAGCTGCTGCACGGCAAGACCTCGGTGGTACATCACGAGCAGGTCGGTGTGCTGGCGGACCTGCCCTCGCCGTTCACCGCGACGCGCTACCACTCGCTGGCGGTGGAGGAGCACACCCTGCCCGCGCAGATCCAGGTGACGGCGCGCACCGAAAGCGGCGTGGTCATGGCCATGCGGCACCGCGAGCTGCCGCTGGAAGGCGTCCAGTTCCATCCCGAGTCGGTGCTGACCCAGGGCGGTCATCTCATGCTCGCCCGCTGGCTGGAGACCTGCGGTGACGGCGGGGCGGCCCGGCGGCTCGCCCCGGCCCTTTCGGCGGAGGTCGAGACGCTGCGTCTGGCCGCCTTCGCCTGAGAACGGCCGAGCCGGCGGCGGTGGCCGCCGCCGGCTCGGATCAGGTCAGACGGTTGGCTGCCGTCAGCCGTTGCCGGGCCGGCCGCCGCCCAGGCCCAAGCCCCCCAGGCCCGACCCTGCTGTCGCCGTTGTCGTCGGAGTGGTGCTCGTCGGCGGCGTGGTGCTGGCCGGGGGAGTCGTGTGCTCGGGAGACGGCGTCTCCTCAGGCTCACCCGAGTCGCTGGTCGGGGTCGGTGAGGTCGTCTGCTGGCTCGCCGACACGACGATGATCTGCACCGTGCTGCCGCGGGGGACAGCGCTGCCGACCGGGTTCTGGTTGGCGACCGTGCCGGCCTGCCTGGACGGATCCGGCCGCAGCGTCTTCTCGACCTTGAGCCCGTACGACTCGAGCCTCACGGTGGCCGTCTGGACGTCCAGGTTCCGCACGTCCGGCACGTTGACGTTCTTGTTGACCACCGAGATCGTCACCGTGGAGTTCTTGGGAACGGAGGACCCGGCCGCCGGCTCGGACTGCTCGACCTCGCCCACGTCCTGCTTTGCGGCCTCGTAGTAGGGCATGACGCTGGCTTCGAGGCCGAGCGCGCTGAGGGCGTCCCTCGCCTTCTGCTCAGTCATGCCGATCAGGTTGGCGGGGACGAGTACCTGATTCGGAGCCGCCGCGACTGTGAAGGTGACCGCGGCGTCGGAGGCGATCTTCGATCCTTCTGTGGGATCGACCGCCAGGACGGTATTGGCCGCCTGGTCGCTCTCCTGGGCCTTCTGCTGGGGCTGCCCCGTCCACCCGCCGGCCTTCAGACGATTGACCGCAGTGGTGTAGTCCTGGCCGAGTAGACCGCTCGGGATCGTGATCTCCTTTGAGGAGACCGTGTCCTTGTCGTCGCCGCCGCCGCTGAACATGGACGAGGCGAGCAGCGCCACCACCACGAACACCACGACGGCGCCGAGCCCGGCGAGCACGAACTTCCAGACGGGTGAACCGCCGGAGCGGTCGTCGTCGCGGTGCCCGCGTCCGTTCCCCTGCCCGGGGTCGGCGTAGCGGTCGTCGTCGTCGAACCGGCCAGGCTGGTCGTAGCGGTCGTATGGGCCGGTCTGCTCGTAGCGGTCGTAGGGCGCGCGGCCCACCTGCGTGCGGTCGTCGTAGTCGTCGCCCTGGTAACGGCCGCGGTCGTCGTAGCGGTCGTCGTAGCCGCCGCCCGACCGGCCGAGCAGCGCGGTGCCGGCTGTCGCCGTGCTCTGTGCGCCAAGCATCGTCTGGTCGGCGCCGCCCATCAGCATGGCGTGCACCCGCTGCCCGCTCAGCGCCCGTTCCAGGTCGTCGCGCATCTCGCCGGCGGTGGCGTACCGGTCGTCGGGCTCCTTCTCCATGGCCTTGAGCACGATGGCGTCGGCCTCGGGGGAGATGCGCGGGTCGTGGCTGGACGGCGGCGGCGGGATCTCCCGCACGTGCTGGTAGGCGACCGCCACCGGGTTGTCACCGCGGAACGGCGGCTCTCCGGTGAGCAGCTCGTAGAGGAGCACCCCGGTGGAGTAGACGTCGCTGCGCGAGTCCACCCGCGCGCCACGGGCCTGCTCCGGGGAGAGGTACTGCGCCGTCCCGATCACAGCGGACGTCGCCGTCATGGTGGAGGACGTCGCGGTGGTCGCCCGGGCGATGCCGAAGTCCATGACCTTGGCCGCGCCGTCCGCGCCAACCATCACGTTCGCCGGCTTGATGTCGCGGTGGATGATGCCCATGCGGTGGCTGTAGTCCAGCGCCGCGCAGACCTCCGCGGTGACCTGCAGGGCGTAGCGCTCATCGAACGGGCCGCGGGCCTGGAGCAGGTCTCGCAGGGTCTGGCCCTCGACGTACTCCATCACGATGTACGGGAGCTGCGTCCCGTTGATGACGTCCTCACCGGTGTCGTACACCGAGACGATCGCCGGGTGGTTCAGTGAGGCCGACGACTGGGCCTCGCGGCGGAAGCGGGCGAGGAAGGTCGGGTCACGCGCCAGGTCGGCGCGCAGCGTCTTCACCGCCACCTCGCGGCCCAGCCGGATGTCGCGCCCCCGGTAGACCTCGGCCATGCCGCCGTAACCGATGCAGCCGCCGAGCTCGTACCGCTCGCCGACAAGTCTCGGCTGAGCGTCGTATCTCTCAGTTACATCGGTCACAGATTGTCACCCGTCGTCGGCTGGGTACCGCCGGCCACCACGGTGCCAGCCGCCTCACCGCCCGCAGCGGCGATCTTTCCCGCTTCGGGTGTGAGATATAGCACATGTTGGGTGGCTGCCGCCGTGTCGTTATCGGAGTTGCCCGCATTCGCGAAGGTGCGGGTGATAACGGCGACCACCAGCACGGTGAGGATCAGCAGCGCGATGAGGACGGGCAGTGGAAGCCTGCGCCGGCCCGCCGGGGCTGCGCCCCGCCGCCGGCCTGAGCGGCCACCCACCGGATCACCCGGGTCGTTCTGCCAGGCCGGCGCGGACGGCTGGTAGAGCGTGCTCGCCGGGTCGGGCCGCCCGCCGTCCCCCCGGTCGCCCGGAGCCCGTGAGCCACGGTCGCCGCCGGAGGAGTAGTTGGCCGCATAGTCGGCGAATTCGCCGGGGCTGTACAGGCGCCCGGTGCCTCCGCGTGACCCGCCGGGCCCACCGGATCCGGGTCCATAGCCCGATCCGGGGCCGGGGCCGGCCGGGCCGGGGCTCGGGTGCAGCGCCGTGGCCGGCATGCCGCCGGGGCCGACGCCCGCGGGGTCCGGCATCGGCGGCTGCTGCGGCCACGCGGCGCCGTTGTTGGGCCGGTTCCACGAGGGTGTCCGCGGCACGCTCGGGGCGCGCGAGTGCCCGGGCCCGAAGGCCGGCGGCGCCGACGGAGCGGGGTGGCGTGCGGTCATGTCCGGTGTGCTCGGGCCACCGTTCCACCGCCCGGCCTCGGCATTCCACAGGTTGCGCCGGATGCTCGCGGCGGACCGCGCGAACGCGCCCGCGGAGCTCGGCCGCCGCGAGGCGTCCTTCGACATCGCCGACTCGACCAGCGCCCTTACCTGGTAGGGGATGTCGTTGGGCAGCGGCGGCGGAGTGTCCTGCTGGTGGGCCATCACGACGACGATCGGGTTCCGGTCGTCGAAGGGCCGTCGCCCGGCCAGACACTCGTAGGCCACGACCCCAAGCGAGTAGACGTCACTCGCCGGTGTGACGGGGCGGCCGGACGCCTGCTCGGGGGAGACGTAGTAGGCCGTCCCCATCATGATCCCGGTCGCGGTGAGCGGGGCCGCGTCGACCGCGCGGGCGATCCCGAAGTCGGTCACCTTGACCGCGCCGTCATGGCGGATCAGCAGGTTGCCGGGCTTGACGTCACGGTGGACGACGCCGAGCGCGTGCGCAGCCTGCAGTGCGTCGGCGGACTGCCCGAGGATGTCGAGCATCCGGTCGGGAGTGAGGCGCTTCTCCCGGTGCAGCACGGCGGAGAGCGGCTCGCCCTCGACCAGCTCCATCACCAGGTAGGCGGTGGGGTAGTCGTCGGCTGTCGACACCTCGCCGTAGTCGTACACGGAGGCGACACCGGGGTGGGAGAGCCGGGCCGCGTGCCGGGCCTCGCCCCGGAAGCGGACCAGGAAGGACTCGTCGCTGGCGTACTCGGGGCGCAGCAGCTTCACGGCCACGGGCCGGCCCAGCGTCTGGTCGAGGCCGCGCCACACCTCGCCCATGCCGCCGGTCGCGATACGGCCGTCGAGCCGGTAGCGGTTGTCGAGCACGGTGTTGGGAGACGCTGCGCCGGCGAACGGCTGCGACGGAGACGGACTGTTGGCAGATGTGCTCATCGTTGCGTGTCCAATGCGGCCTGCATGACTTTCTGGGCAACGGGCGCTGCGACAGCGCCGCCGGTTCCGAGCTCCCCGCCTCCGTCCTCGACGATCACCGCCACGGCGACCTCCGGCGCGCTGGCCGGGGCGAAACCGACGAACCAGGCGTGCGGATCCTCGCCGTCACCGTGTTCGGCGGTACCTGTCTTACCCGCGACATTGACACCGCTGATCTGGGCCTTACGCCCAGTGCCGGAGGTCACGACACTTTGCATCATCGTGGTGAGCTTGGCCGCGACCTCGGGAGTGATCGGTTTGCTGAGCACGGTCGGCTCGGTGCGGCTGATCCGTTTCGTATCCGGACCGCGCAGCTCGGAGACGAGATACGGCTTCATGCGGACACCCCCGTTGCCGATCGCCGCGGCCACCTCCGCCATCTGCAACGGCGTCGCCTGGACGTTGAACTGGCCGATCGCTGACTGTGCCGTCTGGGCCCCGTCCAGGTCGTTCGGGAAGATACTGCGTGCCTGCTGGAGAGGGAAGTCCTCGATCGTCGAGTTGAAGCCGAAGGCCTCGGCCTGGGCCCGCACCGCGTCGTCACCCAGTTCGATCCCCAGCTCGCCGAATGCTGTGTTGCAGGAGATGGTCAGTGCGTGGATCAGAGTATCGGTCTCGCCGTCCCCACAGGTTTCCCCGTCGAAGTTGGGTAGCACCGTGGTGCTCTGCGGAAGTGTGAGCTCATCGGGCGCGGGAACCCGGGTGTCCGGTTCGTAGCGGCCGGACGACAACGCCGCGGCGGCGGTGATGAGCTTGAACGTCGAACCGGGTGGATAGGTCTGCTGTGCCGGCCGGTTCAGCAGCGGCTGGTTCTTGTCGGTGGACAGCCCCTGGTACGAGTCGGTCGCGGCGGACTCGTCGTGGGATGCGAGCGTGTTGGGGTCGTAGGTCGGGCTGGTGACCATGGCCAGGATGGCGCCGGTGCGGGGATCAAGCGCGACGACGGCGCCCTTGCGCCCCGCCAGTGCCTCGGTCGCCACCTGCTGCAGGCGGGGGACGATCGTGGTCACGACGGTGCCGCCGCGCCGCTCCTCGCCGGTGAACAGGTCGGTGACCCGGCTGGCGAGGAGGCGGTCGTCGTCGCCGGAGAGGAAGACGTCCTCGGATCGCTCCAGGCCTGCGGCGGTGAACAGGGTGTAGTAGCCGGTGACGTTGGCGTAGAGCTGACCGGCGGGGTACTGGCGCTGGTACTTGTACTCGTCGTCGACCGGCACCGAGATCGCGAGCTCCTCGTCGCCGGCGATGATCCCGCCGCGCTGCCGTTCGAGCCGTTCGGTGATCTGGCGGGCGTTGGTCGGCTCCTTCTTGAGCCGGTTGACCTGACCGACCTGAATCCAGTTCGCGTTCACCAGCAGGGCGGCAAACAAGATCATGCAGGCGATGGCGACCCGGCGAATAGGGCTGCTCACGTGGTCTTCACCACCTGCGTCGGGCTTTCGGAGACTGCGCTCGGGTCGAACAGCGGGGCATCCGGGACGGGTTCCTCCAGCCGCCGGGCAGCGTCGCTGATCCGCAGCAACAGCGCGATGATCGCGGCGTTGGCAACTATCGACGATCCACCGTAGGAGACGAACGGCAGCGTCAGACCGGTCAGTGGGATAAGCCGCATCACGCCGCCGACCTGCACGAACACCTGAAGTGCCAGGGTCGCGGACAGGCCGGTGGCGAGCAGCTTGCCGAACGGGTCCTTGGCCCCGAGCGCGGCCCGGATCCCACGCGCCGCGACGAGCGCGTACAGCAGCAGGATCGCCATCACACCGGTCAGCCCGAGCTCCTCGCCCAGGCTGGCCATGATGAAGTCGGTGTTGGCGAAGGGCACCCGCTGCGGGCTGCCCTGGCCGATACCGGTGCCGGTGATGCCACCCGCCGCGAAGCCGTAGAGGCCCTGGACGAGCTGATAGGACGTGCTGGACGGGTTGTCCCCGTCGAAGGCGTGCAGCCAGCCGTCGACGCGGATCTGGACATGGCCGAACAGGCTGTGCGCCACCACCGCGCCGAGCATGAACAGCGCGAGCCCGATGGCCACCCAGGAAGCCCGCTGGGTCGCCACATACAGGATCACCAGGAACATCCCGAAGAACAGCAGCGACGAGCCGAGGTCCTTCTGGACGACCAGGACGCCGAGGCTGGCCGCCCAGGCGACGAGGACGGGCCCCAGATCGCGGGCGCGCGGGACCTTCATGCCGAGGAAGGACCGCGACGCCACCGACAGCACGTCCCGCTTGTTCACCAGATAGGCGGCGAAGAAGATCATAAGAATGATCTTCGAGACCTCGCTGGGCTGGAACGAGAACGGGCCGACCTTCAGCCACAGCCGGGCGCCGTTGATCGTGGCGCCGATGCCGGGCGCGATCGGCAGYACGAGGAACACCAGACCGACCAGCCCCGCGGTGTACCCGTACCGGGCGAGGCTGCGGTGGTCCCGCACGACCGCCAGGACCAGGATGAACACCACGACCGCGAGCAGTGTCCACACGAGCTGGGTCTGCGCCGCCCCGGTGGGTACCTCCCCGCCCGCGCGCCGGGCGGCGTCGGCCTTCGCCAGATCGAGCCGATAGATCATGACCAGGCCGATGCCGTTGAGCGCGGCGACCACCGGCAGCAACACGGGGTCGGCGGCGGGCGCGAAGCGGCGGACGGCGAGGTGTGCCAGCGCCCACAGCGAGAAGAAGCCGAGGCCGTAGGTGAAGACCTGGAAGCCGATCGTCCCGTCCCGGGCGAGCGTCAGCGCCGCTAACGCCGCGGTGGCGAGGATCCCCGCGTAGCCGAGCAGAAACAGCTCACGGCGGCGGTACGGCGGAAGTTCGAGCCCACTCGGTAGCGGGAAGCCGGCGAACGTGGCTGTCAGGTCAGCCGACCTGGGCCTGCGGAGTGGGGGGAGGGTCATCGCGTATGCGTGCTCACGGGGAGGTGGGCACGGCCAGCGACGGGCAGCTCGCCAGGGCCTGGGTAACCGCGGACGGGCAGGTGAGGACCACAGTGGGGGACGGATTGGGCCCGGCGTTCTTCGTCTCGGGCGTCGCGGTCGGGGACGGGGACGGCTTCACGGCCGAGTTCCCGTCGTCCTCCGCGCTGGCTGGCCTGGCCAGCTCGGAGACGATCTTTTCGGCATCGTCGAGGTCGTCGGCGGCTATGCCGTGGCGCAGCTCTTCCTGAAACGGCGCGGAGACCTCGGACAGCGGCTGGTGGTGGGACCGCACCGTCGACAGCGAGATGCCGACGATGCTGCCCTTGAGCCCCTGGAACACCGCCACGCGGTCGTCATCGACGCCGACGTAGTACTGGCCCCGCACATAGGTCCAGCCGGCGGCCGCTCCCGCGACCACCAGCACCAGCACCACCGTCGACACGAAGAGCCGGCGCCGGCCCCCACCGCTCGCCAGGGCTCGTTCAGGGTCCTCGTCGGCCTCGTCGCCGCCGTCGTCGGAACCACGCCGGTGAAAGCCGGTGCGGCCGATGCGGGCGGCCTTCGCCGCCGCCGACTCACCGTCGGCGTTGCGCGGGTTCGGGCCGGACCGGGCCGCCGCGGCGCCGGGCACCACCCGCTTCTCCGCCGCCGCGCCCGCCACGAGCGGTGAGTCGTCCTCCAGCGTGTCGTCCAGGACGTCCGCGACGACCACGGTGATGTTGTCCGGCCCGCCGCCCTTGAGCGCCAGCTCGACCAGCCGGTCCACCGCGTCCTGCGGCTCGGGGAGCAGCAGCGCCTCCAGGATGGTCTCCTCGCTGACCACACCGGAGAGCCCGTCGGTGCACAGCAGGTACCTGTCCCCGGCGACCGCCTGGCGGATGGAGAGGTCCGGGTCGACCTCGCGGCCGTCAAGCGCCCGCATCAGCAGGGACCGCTGTGGATGGGTGTTCGCCTGCTCCGGCGTGATGCGGCCCTGGTCGACCAGATCCTGGACGAGGGTGTGGTCGTGGGTGATCTGTGAGAGCTCTCCGTCGCGCAGCAGGTAGGCGCGGGAGTCGCCGACGTGCAGCAGCCCGAGATGATCTCCGGAGGAGAGCATCGCCGTGACCGTCGTGCCCATCCCGTCGAGCGCACTGTTCTCGATCGCCATGTCACGCAGACGCCTGTTGGCATCCCGGACCGCCTCGGACAGCTCCTCGAGCAGGCTCGCGGGCTCGACGTAACCGTCGAGCTCGGCCAGCCGGGAGATGACGGTCGAGCTCGCGACCTCGCCCGCGGCATGACCACCCATGCCGTCGGCAACCGCGAGCAGGCGGACTCCCGCATAGGCGGAGTCCTCGTTCCCTTCTCGGACATGCCCGATGTCCGAGCGGACGGCGAAGTGAAGCCTGAGGCTCACCGGTGAAGCTCCAGGACGGTCTTCCCGATCCTGACCGGCGCGCCGAGAGGTACCGGCATGGGACTCGTCACCTTCGTGCGGTTGAGGAATGTGCCATTGGTGGAGCCAAGATCCTCGACGAACCACTGCCCGTCGTGAGGAACGAGTCTCGCATGCCGTCCTGACGCGAAGTCATCCTCGAGGACCAGAGTCGAGTCCGGTGCCCGTCCGATGGTGATTCCCTCGGGACCCAGTGGGATTGTTGTGCCTGCAAGGTGTCCCTTTGTGACCACGAGGCGGGTCGGGGTCGCATCGGCGGCCGGCGGAGCGGGCGGTGGCGGCCGCGGGTCCTGCCGGGGCGGCCGGACGCGGACCGGTGGCCGCCCCGCCGGCGCCGGTGCACGGGCCGCGACCGGCTGGCGGCGGCGCTGGCGTTGCGTCGGGCCGAACATGTCCAGCCGCACAGCACGAACCGCGACCAGGACGAAGCCCCAGAGCAGAGCCAGGAAGCCGATCTTCACCAGCAGGAGGACAAGCTCGCTGGGTTCGGTGGGATCCACAGCTACCAGCCCCCACGGCGGCCGTCGTCACCGTAACGCTCCGCCGGCCCGCCAGCGCGGCGGGAACCGTAGGAACCGGCGTCGTCGACCGGCTCCAGGGCCTCCAGGCCGTCGTCGGATCGAGCGGCCGGACGCTGCCGGGGATCCGGCTGGGAGCGGTACATCTCATCACCACCCGCGTCTCTCGCGCCGCCAACGGATGACTCGGCACGATAGCCGCGGCCGCGTTCACGTTGCGGATCACGCCCATGACCCGGGCCCCGATCCGGCCCGGCACCCGGCCAGCCACCACGGTCACCGCCACGCGGCGACGGCGGACCGTCGTCGCGGAAGCGGGCGGACGGGCCTTCGCGGTACTCGTCGGCTCCGTAGCTGTCGGGGCGTGGGCCGCCGTCACGTCGGGCCGGTCGAGGGCCGGAGTCGTCGCGGAACCGGGCCGATGGGCCTTCGCGGTACTCGTCGGCTCCGTAGCTGTCGGGGCGTGGGCCGCCGTCACGTCGGGCCGGTCGAGGGCCGGAGTCGTCGCGGAACCGGGCGGACGGGCCCTCGCGGTACTCGTCCCCACCACGCCCCGGACGGTCGGCGAACCCCGGCCCACGGCCACCGGGCGGTGGAGTCGCACTGCGCCGACCTGGCGAGGTCGGCTGGTGCGGATCGAACGGCGGCGGCGTCCGCTGGTCGGCCGGCGCGAGCCCGGGGCGGCCCGGCGGGTTGGACGCACGGGCGGCCGGCGGCGGCGTGCGCGCGCCCCGTGGACCGCCGCCGCGGGACTCCTCCCGGCGGAACTCCACGATCGCGGTGCCGAGCTCGATGCGGTCGCCGTTCATCAGCTTCACCTGGGTCGCCGCGCGCCCGTTCACGAGGCTGCCGTTGGTGGAGCCCGCGTCCACGTAGAGGAACTGCCCGTCCGGCAGCCGGCGGATCTCCCCGTGCCGGCGGGACACCCCGGTGTCGTTGAGCCGGATGTCGCACTCGACGCTGCGGCCGATCACTGTGATCTCGGCGTCCAGCGGATACTCCCGCTCGCCGCTGGCGCCACCGGCAGCCCGCGTCGTGATCAGCAGATGCGGAGTGCCCGGCGCGGCCGGGCGGCGGGGACCTGCCCGGCGACCACTGACCACCGCCGGATCGGCCGAGGCGACACTGCTGCGGATACGGAAGACACCGATGTCGAGATCGTCGGCCTCCGCGAGCCGAACGGTCACCGGGCCGACGAAGGTGTAGCGCTGCTCCGCGGCGTGCTCGCGGACCATCTCGGCCAGCCCGTCGCAAAGCTCGCGGGTATAAGGGGCCAGCCGGGCGAAGTCGCCCCCCGCCAGCTCGACGGCGAACTCGTTCGGGACCAGAACCCGGTTGGAGCTCTGCGCGCGCCGATCGTCGGTCTCCCGAGCGAGCGCGCTGGCGATCTCGACAGGTTCGACCCCGCCCTTGAAGACCTTCGCGAACGCACCCTCGACGAGGCCGCCCAGGCGCCGCTCGAAGCGCTGGAGCACGCCCATGCCCGACCTCCCTTCTCCCGGTCTGTGAGATCGTATGCCCACCGACGGGTCCGTCCCACGGCTCGGCAGCTTGACATGGCAACCCGGTCAGCCGGGGGGCGTTGCCCGAGTGCACCGCCCACGTGATAGCGTGTGCCACGACAAGTTGATAGTCCCACTCGGGCGAGTGGCGGAATGGCAGACGCGCACGGTTCAGGTCCGTGTGTCCGAAAGGACGTGGGGGTTCAACTCCCCCCTCGCCCACGAGCTGGCTCGTCGTGGTCGTCGAACTTTGTTCGGCTTCCCGGCGGGCCGCGATTTTTTCGGGGGGGCGGCCCCCCGAGACCCCCCGAGTGTCTCGCTTCGCTCGACCAGTGTGCGGTTCGGGGTCGGTGTGGTGGGGCTGACCACCTGGTTTGGGTGAGCGGCGGTGGTTCTGGGCCTGTCGTGGTCGTCGGACTTTGTTCGGCTTCCCGGCGGGCCGCGATTTTCTCGGGGGGCGACCCCCCGAGACCCCCCGAGTGTCTCGCTTCGCTCGACCAGTGTGCGGTTCGGGGTCGGTGTGGTGGGGCTGACCACCTGGTTTGGGTGAGCGGCGGTGGTTCTGGGCCTGTCGTGGTCGTCGGACTTTGTTCGGCTCCCCGGCGGGCCGCGATTTTTTCGGGGGGCGACCCCCCGAGGGCCCCACGGTCTTGCGGGGTCATTGTGGTCGCGGGTCTTTGGGTGGTTTGCCGGTAGGCGTGATGTCTGTCGGGGGCTGGTTGCCTGAGGCCTACCAGAACCTTCCAGCCCAGGCGTCCGAGCAGTGCGGTGCTCCGGTGGCTCGTTGGTGTTGATCGGCGATTTTTGGTGGGTGTGCCGGCGGGCCTTTTCTGCGCGATGATGGCGGAGGCCCTGGGGGGAACGTCATGAGAGCATCGGTGGCGCCGCGCAGTCGCGTGCTGGTCGCTCTCGCTGTTGCCGTTTCCGTCGGCGGAACCGTGATCGCACGCCGCCGCGGATATGCCGTCGGTGGCCGGACGATCGTCCGCTGCCGTCAGGGCCACGTCTTCACAACCGTGTGGATCCCCGGAGTGTCACTGAAGGCGATTCGTCTCGGTTGGCTGCGGTACCAGCGTTGCCCGGTGGGCCACCACTGGACGTTTGTCACCCCGGTCCGGGCGAGCGATCTCACCGACGTGGACCGGGCTGCCGCTGCCGTCCTGGACACACCCGTCCCATAGCGTGACGACCCGGGTGGCCGTACGCCGTTCGGGCCCGAGCTCTCGCGTGCACCGGGTGATTCGAGACCTCCGTCGAATCGGCGGGTGTCGGTCGGGTCAGCGGGCGGTTGTCGTGGTCAGGCCGAGAGGTGGCTGGTCGGGGCAGGACTGCAGGACCTCGCGCATCGCGGTGGCCTCAGGCTGCTCGACCCAGAGACCGTAACGGGCCTTCAGCCCGACCTGGCGGGCCACATATGCGCAGCGCGCCCCCGGGCTCGGCGGCAGCCACTCGGATGCGTCCTGGTCGCTCTTGGCCTGGTTGGTCGGGCCGTCGACCGCCAACAGGTTCTCCGGGTCGTTCGCGAAGGCCAGCCGTTCCTGGTCGGACCATTCCAGCGCCCCCGTCCGCCAGGCGTCGGCCAGCGCTACGACATGATCGATCTGCACCGCCGAAGCGTTGCGTTCGCGGTTGAAACGTATCGTGCGAGTTGTATACGGATCCCTGAGCTCGCCAGTCAGGACGATGCAGTCATCCGACCGGCGGGTGGTGATGCTGCGAAGATCGCGGTGAAGGATGTCGTTGCGGGTGTCGCACCCGTTCTGATCGACGTCTGACCAGGCGGTACCGAACTTGTCGCGCCGATAGGCGGGCGAGTTGTCGGCCGCTCGGACGGACAGTGTGCCGAGCAGTTCCAGCGCCGATCCGGCCCCCGCCCCCGGTGCGTTTTCGTCACCGAAGCCGGCCGTGCCCGGGGTGGCGGAGGTGGTGGGTGTTCCCGAGGCGACGTCGAGTACCTCGCCGCAGCCGCTGGCCAGAAACGCGAGGAGAACCGCGACCAGGACGCCGGCTCCCCGTGGCAGCAGGCCGGATGCCGATCGGCCGCCCTGCACAGCAGCGGTTGGCTGCGTTTCCACTCATGTCCCCGATCTGCCTGTGGCCCGGCGGTATGCCTGCTGCGCCCGTCTGCGGGACGTGATGGTCGACTTTYCCTCGTGGAGATCACCGTAACCTGCGGTGTGGCAGACCCCACGGCCGGACGGACCTGGAGCCGGACAGGGAGGTGCTTCGGCCAGCCGGCGGCGGTGGCGTCAGGGAGTGATCACGACGCCGAGGCTCTCGGGCCGTTCGTGTAGCTCCAGCGACTTCGCCTTCTCGTCGGCCGGGATGTCGAAGACAAACGTGCCGGTGACCGTGTCGCCGGGTTTGATGGTGTCCCAGATACCGCCGTTCAGGCTCGGGTAGAACCGCGCAACAAAATCGGCGGAATGGCGTTCACCGGCCGATGTGGTCAGATACTGCTTCGAGCTGTCCAACAGGCGGGCGGTCGTTCCCCTGTTTGTGACGGTGATATCCACCAGACAGAACTGCCCGGTGGCCCGGCGCGCGAGAAACGATTCGCCGATCTGCTGCTCACCACATTTGATCTTGTTTGCGCGAAATTCCAGCTGGTCGTCGCGGACCGGTGAACCCACCTTCGCCGTCCTGGGCGCGGTCGGCGCCTGGGCGGACTCGCTCCGGTCTCCGGACCGGAGGTCATTCGCCCCGCCGTCAGAGTCGGCACCGGTGATCGAGCTGATGAACCACGCCGCGAGGACCACAACGAGGGCCACGGCGGCGAACCCGAGGAGGCGCTGCGGGGTGAAGCGCGGCGGACGTGACTGATCAGGAAACGCGTCAGGGCCGGGGGGATGGTGTGGGCCACCGCCCGGTGAGCGCGCCGCGGGCCAGCCTCCGGCGGGCTGCCCCGCGCCTGCGGCTCCGGAGAACGACGGTGCCCCGGCCGGGACGGGAACCGGCAGCCCCCCCGGCTGCGGGCCGGCCGGCGCCGGGCCGGCGTTCGGACGGGCGGCGCCGGCGGCCGCGCCGCCCGGTCGGCCATGCGGTCCCAACTGGCTGGGTGGTCGGGCCACAGGTGGTTGCCACCTGCCCGGGCGCGCGGCCCGCCAGCGATCCCCCCGACCGCGTGGCGGCGGCGGTGGCGGTGGGGCACCCGGGCCCACCCCGATCCGCCTGTCGATGGACTCCGACGGTTCGGCCCGGCGCAGCGACACGTTCGGCAGGCTCACGCCCTGGGTCAGGTGCAGCAGTTCCTCGGCCTCGTCGACAGCGGTGGGGCTTGGCCGCCACGCCCGGTCCTCGCCGCTCTCCGAAGGCTGCGTGGGCGGTAGCGCGATGAGGCTCAACAGCAGGTCGCGCGCGCTCGGCCGGGCGTCGGGGTTCTTGGCGAGGGCGGCGGCCACCAGGGGTTTCAGGCTCGGTGACAGCCCGACGAGATCCGGCTCCCGGCCGACGATGCGGGTGCTCAGCTCGAGGTCGGTTCCGGTGCCGAACGGATGGCGGCCGGTGCCCGCGAAGGCCACCAGGATGCCCCAGGTGAAGACGTCCGCCTCCGGCCCGATCGGCTGACCGTTGACCTGCTCGGGTGCCATCCAGCCGGCGGAGCCGAAGCCCCAGGCGGTCGGCTTGGCCTTCGCCCCCTCCAGGGCCTGCGCGATGCCGAAGTCGATGACCCGTGGGCCGGACATCGACAGCAGGACGTTGCTCGGCTTGAGGTCGCGATGCACGAGGCCGGCGCTGTGAATGGCGGTGAGCGCCGTCGCCACGCCGACGGCGAGCCCGGTGAGGGTCGACCCGCTGATCGGGCCGTTCTCCACGGCGTGGTCCAGCCGGACACCGTCGATGAACTCGGTCACCAGGTAGGGGGCCGCGGCGTCGGGATCAGCGTCGAGCACCTCGGCGGTGCAGAATGGCGCGACTCGGCGGGCGGCGTCGACCTCCTGGCGGAACCGCCGACGGAACTCCTCATCGGCCGCGAGGTCAGGTCGGACGATCTTGACGGCGACCCGCCTGCCCGCGGTCTCGGAGAGGTAGACCGTGCCCATGCCACCCGCGCCGAGGCGGCGCAGCAGGCGGTACGGGCCGATCACTCGGGGCTCGTGCGGGTGCAGGGTCTCGCCGGGAGGCGTCAGGCCTTCCGGTTGTCCGCGCGCCGCCGGGGCGTGTTCCCCGTTGTGATCCACTATGACGTTCCACCTTCGGTGCCGGGGTAGCGGCGTCTATGGTCTGTCCGCAGTCTGCACCAACACGTGGGCGGCTCCGGCCGGCCCGAAGCTATGGCCGGATTTTCCGACTACGCGGCGGGGCACCGTCCGGGTGGAGTGGACGGAACTGCCGTCACTGTCGTCGATACACGACCAGATGGGCGCTCTGCCGGAATCTCGTAGTCGTTGATCCGACAGGTTCGCCGATGCCCCGTCGCGCGCGCCGCCTGCCAGGGCGTATCCGTGCCGCACGGCCGCGCTGGGACGGATCGTCCGCCGTGGCAGACCGCGGTGTCCTGCGGGAGACCACGGTGTCCTGCGGGGCAGGGCGCGATCAACGATGCGCGGGCGTGAAACCATGGGCAGTCCGGTTCGGGACGATCCGGACCGCGGCTGACTGCTCGGGGCGGTCCGTCCCGGGAGCCGATGCCGTTGGCGGCCGGCCAGGCCCCGGAAGTGGGAGAGCGTGCGGATGATCGACACCCACGGCCCGTGGCTCGACTGCCCGTGGTGCGGCGGCCGGGTGCCGCTGGCCTACCTCGCCCCGTCGGACGAGGAGCCCGGCGCCGCTGCCGGGGTCTGCACGGAATGCCGGCGGCGGGTGACCATCACGCCGCCGGACGACCCCTTCGCCCCGGCGCGCTGACGTCCGCGCACGGAGCCGATGAACCGGCCGGAGCATTCGGGCTGGGCCAGGCCCCCGAGCCTGAGCCGGCGTGGCGGCCAGGTCGGCCCAGACGGCTTGGCGTGCCCAGACGTCTTGGCGTGCCTGGATGGCCTGGCGTGACTGGCCGGCCAGCCGGCAGGTTACGTTCCTGGCCGGCCGGTCGGCAGGCCGTCAGCGTTCGAGCTCGTTGGCCACCGCGTGGACGACCTTGGCGACCTTCTGCGCCGCCCTCCGGTCCGGATAGCGGCCCCGGCGGAGATCGCGCTGGACGTCGTCCAGGATCTTGATCATGTCTTCGACCATGCTGTGCAGTTCGTCCGGGCTGCGCCGAGCCGCGTTCGCGGCGGCCTTGGCGACGGACGGGGGAGCAGCCAGAATCCGTACCGACAGGGCCTGGTCCCCGCGGCGCCCGGCGGCCACGCCGAACTCGACCCGGTCGCCGGGCTTGAGCCGGTCGACGCCGGCTGGCAGGGCCGCCTTGTGGACGAAGACGTCGTCGCCGTCGTCACGGCTGAGAAAACCGAAACCCCTGTCAACGTCGAACCACTTGACTTTGCCGGTGGGCACGGGCGACCTCGTTCTGCGTTGCGGATCGGTGGGTTGACACGCGGTGACGAAGTCCCAGGCTATCGGGCCTCTGCGCCAGGTGTAGTCGCTTCGCGGACGATGACACTGCGTGGTCGGAGTGGCCGGGCCGCCGCTGCTGGAGGCACTGGGACGTACCTGCAGGTCCGACGTGTGTGGGATCGCGGAATACCGGCGAATTGGCCCTATTAATCGGTTCTTCCTGCCCCTGTGGACGTTACGGAAGGCGTGCCCGGGGCAGGACGCCGGGCGTAGGGCGGGCCGGATCCGTCCGATCTTTTTGAGGAGTGTGATTGTGATGCCGAAGCTTGGCCACGACCTCGACTTCCGTGACGCCGGCGCATTCTCCGAGGCCGAGGACAGCCGTCGTCGAGATGCGAAGGCGCACGCCAGCGGAGGTCCCGTTGATCCCGAGGCGATGCGGCACGCCGACGGTCTCACCGTGTCCGCCGAGGAGGCGGCCGCCTACCGGGAGCACGTGGAACGGGGCGCCCGCCAGCAGGGCGAGGGCGCGCCGATCTTCTGACCTCACGAGGGGCCTGCGCCGCACAGCCGGCGCACAACACTGCACAGCCGGCGCACAGCACCGCACAGTCTCCATGGCGCCCGGCAGTCCGGGCGCGGACTACCCGCCCGGCGACAGCACCTCGTTCATCGAACCGGAGCGGAATCCGCGCGGATCCACCTCCGCACGAGCGAACCCGGCGTCGACCACCAGGGCCAGCAGCTCGGGGTGGGCCGCCAGATCGGCGGTCCGCTCGGGATCGACCTCGATCCGGGCCAGCTCACCCAGATCGCGCACCCGCAGGTCGCGGATCTTCAGGCCCGCCTCGGCGATGGCCAGGCGCAGGGCCGACTCGGCCCGCTCAACCCTTGCCAGCCGGGCCGGGCTGACCTGCACGCCGTAGGCGATCCGGCTCGCCAGGCAGGCCGCCGCCGGCTTGTCCCAGGTGGGCAGCTCCCACTGCCGGGACGCCGCACGGACCTGGGCCTTCGTCAGGCCGGCGTCGAGCAGCGGGGTACGGGCTCCCCGGCTCGCGGCGGCACTGATACCGGGACGGAACCCGGCGACCGCGTCATCGGCGTTCGTGCCTGTCACCACGTGTGCCAGACCCAGCTCGGTGGCCAGCGGGGCGAGCGTGGCGATCAGCTCGGACTTGCAGAAATAGCAGCGGTTGGCGTCGTTGGCCCGGTACGCCGGGTTGCTCATCTCGTCGGTTCGGGGCAGGAGGTGGCGCACGCCGAGGTCGGCGGCGAACCGGCGGGCCGCAGCCAGCTCGTCCGCCGGCAGCGAAGCGGAGACGGCGGTGGCGGCGATCACCGAGGCGGGCCCCAGCGCACGCACCGCCGCGGCCAGYAGCAGCGCCGAGTCGGCGCCGCCGGAGAAGGCGACCAGCACCGAGCCGAGCTCCTCCAGCCGCGTCCGCAGCGCTTCCAGACGTCGCTGCAGGATCTCGCCGTCGAGCCAGGCCGGGAAGGTGGCCAGGTCGTCCAGCACGACGTGCGCGCCGGCCGCGGAGAGCTCGTCGGGCGGGCAGGGGCCGGTTGCGACCGCCACCGCCGTCGCACCGCCGCTGTGCGCCCCGCGGACGTCCCCGACGTGGTCGCCGACGAAGATGTCGACTCCGTGCTCGCGGATCGCCTCGCCCTTGGCCTCCGCGAACAGCCACCCCGCGACGTCGTCCACGGTGAGCCCGATGTGCGCCAGGCTGGCCTCGGCCAGCGGACCGCTCTTGGCGGTGACCACGACGGCCCGCCCGCCGGCCGCCCGCACGGCCGCGACGGCCGCCGCCGCGTGCGGCATCGCGACGGACACCGGGACCGCGTGCACCGGATAGAGCTCGCGATAGCGGACTGCCTGGCGCGCCACCTCGTCCGCCGGGAACCAGCGGGCGAGCTCGTCTTCGAGTGGTGGGCCGAGCCGCCGGACCGCGGCCTCGCCGTCGATCGTGACGCCGGTCTCGGTGGCCAGCGCGGCGAAGGCCGCGACGATCCCGCGCCGGGCGTCCAGCAGCGTCATGTCCAGGTCGAAGCCGACGACCAGGGTGGATGTTCTCCAGGGGGACACTCGGTGAGCCTAACCAGCGTCATGGGCGCACCGCCCGAAGCCGGTAGGGTCCGCGAGTGTGACCAGGGTTGTGGTGGATGTGATGCTCAAGCCGGAGATCCTTGACCCGCAGGGCCAGGCGGTGCTTACCGCGCTGCCCCGGCTCGGCGTGAGCGGGATCAGCGGGGTTCGCCAGGGGAAGCGGTTCGAGCTCGACCTGGACGGTGAGGCCGACGCCGAGGTGCTCGCCCGCATCGAGCACCTCGCGTCGACGCTGCTCGCCAATCCGGTGATCGAGGACTACGTCGTCCGGGTGGAACAGACGTCATAGCCCGGGAATGGACGTCGTGGCCGGGAACGGACGGCTTTGCGCAGAACGGACGGCTTTGCGCAGAACGGACGGCTTTGCGCAGAACGAACGTCGTCGCCCACGCCGGTCGCCGGCCGCCCCGTCCGGGGTGGCCGGCACCCGGTGCTAGCGAACGGTGGGCGCGAGGGGTGTCTCACTGATCATCGGGCGCCCGGCGGCCTGCCAGGCGAGCATTCCGTCCTCGAGGTTGCGCGCCTGCCACCCGCCGCGGGCCAGGTAGGCGGTGACCTCGGCGGACCGCCGCCCGGAGCGGCAGACGACGACGACATCCCGATCCTGGGGGACCTCGTTGATGCGAGCCAGGAAGTCGCCCATGGGGATGTGGATCGCGCCGTCGATGTGACCGGCGGCCCATTCGTCCGGCTCACGCACGTCGACGAGCAGCGGGCCGCCCTCGGCGGGCAGCTGGACGGGAAGCTCCGGCACGGTGACCGTTGGTATCTGCTGGGGGCTCACAGCGCCATCCTGCCACCCGGCGCGGCGAACAGTTGATGTGCCGTCACGCTACTTGAGCAGCTTCGACAACCGCCGGTCGGCCAGCGGACGTCCATCTGTCTGGCAGGTCGGGCAGTACTGCAGCGAGCGGTCGGAGAAGGAGACCTCCCGGATGGTGTCCGCGCACCGCGGGCAGGGTAGCCCGGTCTGGCCATGCACCTTCAGCCCCAGCTTCTTCTCCGCCTTGAGGTCGGCGGCGGCGAGGCCGCGGGTGGCGTCCGCCGCGTCGCGCAGCACCCCGGTGACGGCCGCGTGCAGCTGGTCGACCTCGGTGGCGGTCAGCGCCGCGGCGGGCCGGAACGGCGAGAGCCGGGCGACCCAGAGGGCCTCGTCCGAGTAGGCGTTGCCCACCCCGGCGATCTTCGACTGGTCGGTGATGACGCCCTTGATCTGCGCCCGCCCCGACTCGGCGAGCAGCGCGGCGAGGACGTCCCGGGTGAACTCGGGGGAGAGCGGGTCGACGCCGAGCCGGCTGATGCCGTCGACCTGCGCCGGGTCGCGCACCAGATAGACGGCCAGCCGCTTCTGCGTGCCGGCCTCGGTGAGGTCGAAACCGGAACCATCGGTGAAGACCACGCGCAGTGCCAGCGGACCCCGGCCCGGCCGGGCCGGGGTCCGCGGCTGCTTCGCCTTCCACTGCAGCCACCCGGCGCGGGCGAGATGGGTGATCAGGTCGAGCCGCTCGCCGTCGGCGGCGGCGAACACGAGGTCGAGGAACTTGCCGTGCCGCTGCACGGTCACCAGCGCCGCGCCGACCAGCGTGGAGAAGGGTGGGTCGAACGTCTTCAGGGCGTTCACCGCGACCGGCTCGACGCGAGCCACGGTCAGGTCGGCAGCGGTCTCCCGCAGGAAGGCCGCCAACGCCTCGACCTCGGGAAGCTCCGGCATGAACGTCAGTGTCGCACCGGAGCGGACAGCCGGGTCAGATTCGCGGGGGCCACGTGTCGAGGGACCCGGGCGGGAGCGCGGGCACGAGGCCGGCGGCCACCGCCCGCCCGAGAAGCTCACCGACGGCGGCCATGCCCTCGTCGCCGAGATCGAGCGAGAAGTCGTTCACATAGAGCTCGATGTGCGCGTTGACGACGTCCGGTGCCATCTCCTGCGCGTGTTCGATCACGAAGGAGGCGCTCGCGGACCGGTCGGCGAAGGCGGCCGCGACGCTCGCCCGGACCATCTCGGAGAGCGCGGCCGGGTCCAGCCCGCGGCGGCCCAGGATGCCGCCGAGCGGGATCGGCAGCCCGGTGTGGCCCTCCCACCAGTCGCCGAGATCGGCCACCGCCGTCAGACCGTAGGACGGGTAGGTGAACCGGGACTCGTGGATGACGAGCCCGGCGTCGAACCGACCGTCGCGCACCGCGGGCATGATCTGCTCGAAGGGCAGGACCTCGATCGAGCCGACGCCGAGCTTCTCCGCCCACAGCCGGAACAGCAGGTAGGCCGTGGTGCGGGTGCCCGGGATGACGACCGAGGCGCCGCGCAGGTCCGTCCGCCCTGCGGTCAGGACGAGCGGACCACACCCGCGGCCCAGCGCGCTGCCCGCCCGGAGCAGGCTGTACTTGTCGAGCAGCCACGGCAGCGCCGCGTACGACACCTTGACCAGGTCGTCCAGGCCCTGGGCGGCACGGGCGTTCAGCACGTCGATGTCGGCGAAGGTCGTCGACACCGCGGGCGCCGCGGGCACCAGGCCGTGGATCAGCGCGTGGAAGGCGAAGGTGTCGTTCGGGCAGGGGGAGATCGCGAGCGCCAGCGTGTCGGCGGCCGGTGAGCCGCCCGCGGAACTGGCCGTTGCCGCGGCGGATGACGTACCCATGCCGAGCCTCCTCGATCCGTCCTGCCCGTTGTTCCCCTGCCCCGTTGTGCCCCCGCCGGGTCCGTCGGGCCCGTCGGGCCTGTAGTGCCGCTGGACCCGTCGCCGACGGGTCCAGCGCTGCTGGGACCGTCCCTACTCGGCGTCCACGACGGGCACCAGGCCCTCCGGGTGCGCGACGAGCGCCGCGGCCGCCGTGCGCAGGCTGCCCAGCGCCGCCTGCATGTTCCAGGACGCCCGGTCCCGGCGGCCGACCAGATTGCTGATCGCCCGGATCTCGATCACCGGCACTCCGAAGGCCCCGGCCGCGACGCCCACAGCGTGGCCTTCCATCGCCTCCGCGATCGGATCCAGCCGCGCGGTGAAGGTGGCGGCTCGCCGCTCGGTTCCGGTGACCGTCGACACGGTGATGACGGTGCCGCTGACAATTCTGCGCCCCGTGACGCCCAGCACCGATGTCATCCGCCGCACCAGGCCCGGGTCGGGCCGCACCGTCGACGATCCCAGCCCCAGATCATCCATGGTCAGGAAGGCGCCGGTCGGAGCCGAGCTGGCCGGTGGACCCGGCTGGGCCGCCGGTGCTCCGGCGGGATGGAATCCCAGGTTGCGGTCCATCTCACTGATCCTGACCGGGGGGATGACTTCGGCCGGCTCGTCGAGCCCGGACTCGGCGCCCAGGTCGGCCGCGACCATCTGGTCGGCGATGACCAGGTCGCCGATCTCGGCCCAGCCGCGGAACCCGCCCGCGACCCCCATCGCGATGACCAGCCCGAACGGCTCGCCCGCCGCGCTCGCGACGGACAGCGCCACCGCGGTTCCGGCGGCGGCCGCCGCACCGGCCGGACCGGCCGCGAGCACGGTCACCGGGCCACGCCGCCGGCCGACATACGGGCCGAGGGTCGAGGTGGTCAGCAGCTGCCGGTCCCAGTCCGGAGAGACGAGCCCCCCGGGGCCGGACGGGGTACGTGCGCGGCTGCGCGACCAGCTCCCCATCAGACCGGCGCACACCGCGTCCGCCTCGGCGTTCACCGCGGTGACGATGAGGGTGCGGGTCATGACCCGTTCAAGATCATGTTGTGGATGTGTCCTTCGTGTGCCGTCGTGCCGATGGGCTGCCGGCTGCGGGCAGGCGACCGTGCCGGACGGCGAAGTAACGCCACGATGCCTGGGAGGTGGTGCAAACCGGACTAGTTGACGGACCCTAGCACCGCGATCGACCCTCCGTGGTTCTGTGTACGTTATGTGATTTTCCTATTACGAAAAGTGTGCGATACGTGCTGGTGGTCGATCCGCACTGTCGGCCGGACCGTCGGGCGGGGCAGGGCCGCCACGGGTGTCGATCGCATTCTGTGAATCGGTGATACCGACGGCGACTAGAACGAAGGCCTCGATGCCTAGCGCTGGCGACCACGGCGTGCGCGGCCACGTCCCGGGTGGTCGCCTACCGGCCGCGGCGGATCCGGCGCCATGGGTTCGGGGCCGGGCGGGTCCGCCGCCGGCACGCCGAGATCCGGAACGGTGTGATCGGGCACGGTGCAGTCGGGCAGGCTGAGATCTGGAACGGTGCGATCGGGAACCGTGAGATCAGGCACGGTGAGATCGGGAAGCGTCGGGTTTCCGGCCGGCGATCGTGCGCCCCGCGGCCGGCCCCGCGGATCATGCCACCCGACCGGGACGTCGGCGCGCTGGTCGGGGGCGACCCCGACCGGGCCGGGATCGGCCATGGCCGCCACGGCGTACCCGTCGTGGCCGGTCGCTGGCAGGGGCCCGCCGGTCGGGTGCGGGGCGCCTGCCGGGTATGGGGTTGCTGGCGGGTGCGGCGTGGCCGTTGGGTGCGGTACGGCTGGTGGGACAGGGAAGTCCGGCGTGGCCGGTGGCGCCAGAAGGTCTGGTGGAGCCGGCGGGCCCGCCGGGGCGGCGGCCGACGCAGTCCGCACCTGCCGCTCGCGGGCGTACGCCCTGGCCTGGCGCAGGGCACGGGCCTGCAGGATCAGCGTCAGCCCGACGGCTGCGGCCGCGAGGGCGAAACCGAGCGCTCCAGGCATCTCGATCAGCCCCAGCGCTCCGCCGAGGACCCAGCCGAGCTGCAGCGCTGTCTCCGAGCGGGCGAAGGCGGAGCCGCGGGTGTCCTCCACGATGTCGCGCTGGATGATCGCGTCCAGGGCGAGCTTGGCCATTGAGCCGGCGGTCATCGCCGCCAGCGCCGCCACCAGCGAAGTCAGCCGGGTGTAGGTCACCGCGGCCAGCAGGCAGCCGCTGGTCGGCAGCAGCAGGCTCAGCACCAGGATGCCCTCCGGGCGGCGGCGGCCGAGCCGGCCACCGATCAGCACGCCGATGCCGCTACCGACACCGGCGGTCGCCGCCAGGGCGCCGAGCCAGAGGTTGTTGCCGCCGTTCGTTCGCAGCAGGAAAGCCAGATAAAAGGTGAGAAAGCCCACCAGGCCGCGCAACACGAGCGTCGCCCGCAGCGCTACCGGAAGAGCACCGAGCACCGCCACGACCCGGTTCCGCAGGCTGCCTCGGCGGCGCGGACCGGTCAGCTCGCGCAGCGTCCGCTCGCCGGCGGCGGAGTCGACATGACCGGGCAGGTTGAAGGCGAGCAGAACGCCGGCCATGTAGACCAGTGCGCAGACCCGTAGAACCCACGGATAGCCGACGAATGGGATGTTGGCCAAGCCAAGGCCCAGCGGGGCGACGATCGCGCCGGCCACGATGTTGACCAGTGAGATCCGCGAGTTGACTTTCACCAGGGTCAGTTCCGACGGCGTGACGCGCGGAACAACAGCGCTGCGAGCGACACCGAAGGCCCGGGAGAGCACGAGAAGACCCAGCGCGAGCGGGTAGACGGCGAGACCGTCGAGGGCACCGGCGAGCTGCCAGGCCAGCAGACAGCGCCCCAGGCAGATGGCCGCGAGCGCGGTGCGCCGGCCGTAGGCGACCCGGTCCAGCAGCGGACCCACGATCGGCGCCAGCAGGGCGAACGGAACCATGGTGATCAACAGGTACAGCGCGACCTTGGAACGGGCCTCACCGGTCGGTACCGCGAAGAACAACGATCCGGCCAGTGCGACTGTGACAAGCGCATCACCGGCCGCGTTGACGAACGACAGCTCGGTCAACGAGGAGAGCCCGGACTGTTGCGCGCCGTCGCGGCGAATGGTCGCACGCAGGCGGTTCACTCCCTGGGTGAGCGTGCTTCCGAACTTCACCCTGACGAGTCTGCTCGCCGTCACCGCCCGAGACCACGACCACATCGGGCGGGGCGGCAGTCGGTGAGTGAGAATACGTGCGTGGAAACACTCGACGTTCGCTCCGAGTCGGCTGGGACTCGTGCATCTCGGGCCCCGTCGTCAGGCGCCGACGGGCCGGCAGCCGACACCGCGGCGGATCACAGTGAGGCCACTGGGCCGGCTGCATCGGGCTCGATGGATTCGACCGGCTCGACGGACTCGGCACCGACGCGGCCCACGCGCCGCCGGTCGCCCCGTCGTGCCCGTGCGGCGTCTGACGCGGCCGGCACCGAGCCGGCTGTCGAGCCGGCCGCAGGCGTTACCGCCGCGGCTGTGGAGGCCGAGCCGGCCGAGAAGCCCAAACGGGCCGAGAAGCCCAAACGGGCCGAGAAGCCCAAACCGGCCGTGAAAGCCAAACCGGCTGAGAAGCCCAAAACCGAAGCCGCCGCGAAGGGCGAGCCGGCCGTGAAGGCCGAATCCCCGGCGGCCGTGGAGTCCGGAGCGGCCGTGGAGTCCGGAGCGGCCGGTGAGGCTGTGGCGGCCGGTGAGACTGTGGCGGTCGGCGACGCGGGCGCGGAGGCGGCGCCGCCGCAGCCACGGGCCGGTCGGGCGTCCCGCACCGCCCGGGAGCTGGCGCCCGATGCTGTGTGCGCCACGGCGGTCGACCTCGCGCGCGCCGCGGCCGAGGAAGAGGCCGGCGACGCGGGCGCGGTCGGCGAGCACCTCGGGGTCGAGGCGGAGGCGGAGCGGCTGGTGCTGCACCGGTTCGCGTGCCTCTCGCCGGCCTACGCGGGCTGGGCCTGGACGGTCGCCGTCGCGCGCGCCTCCAGGATCCGCAAGCCGACCGTCAACGACGTCGTGCTGATGCCCGGCGAGGGCGCGCTGCTCGCACCGGCCTGGGTTCCCTGGTCAGAGCGTCTGCGGCCGGGAGATGTCGGCGTGGGCGACCTGCTGCCGACCGCGGTGGACGACGCCCGTCTCACCCTGCGGGCCGGCGACGCCCTTGAGCTGGACGACGCCGACGTCTGGATGGAACTGGGGCTCGGCCGCCCGCGGATCCTGTCGCCGGCGGGCCGTGAGGACACGGCACAGCGCTGGTACGGGGGCGAGGCGGGCCCGGAGGCCTCCATCGCCAAGGTCGCGCCGGCGTCCTGCCTGACCTGTGGTTTCCATGTCCGCCTGGCCGGCGTGCTGGGCCGGATGTTCGGTGTCTGTGCCAACGAGTTCGCGCCCGACGACGGCCGCGTGACGGCGATCGACCACGGCTGCGGCGCGCACTCGGAGGCCCTGGTGGCGCCGTCGGCCCATCCCGAGCCGGTGCCGTTCGACGAGGACCCCTCGGATCTGGTGCCGACGGACATCGAGCTCGTCGGCGTGGCCGCGCATGCCCCGGGGTCGGTGCCGGACAGCACGAGGACACCTGGCGCCGACTCCGCGGACCCCGAGCCGTACGGGCACTCCTGACACCGGACCGCCCCGCGCATGACCGCTGACGTCTGACCAGATCGCCTGACCGCTCGGCCGGCCCGGGTCACCCGGCGCCGGCCACGGGTGACCCGGGCCAGCACCGGGCGCGCCAGGCACACCGGCCAGCAGACGTCGTCAGGCGTCCGCCGTCAGGCGTGCGTCGTCAGGCGTGCGTCGTCAGGAGGTGCTGCCGAACAGGCGAGGCAGCGTCCCCTCGTGTGCCGTCCGCAGCTCGTCCAGCGCAATGCCGAACTGGCCGGCGACCTCGAGGTCGGCTGCCGCCGTCACGGCGCCGATCGGCCGCCACGGCAGACCATGTGAGGCGCACAGGGCCGCGAGCCGATCCAGGTCGCCGCCGGCGACGGTCACCACCGCGCGCCCGGCTGACTCGCTGAACAGCTCGACGAACGGGTCGGCGTCCGCGGGGAGCTCGAGGCGCGCACCGTGCCCGCCTCGCAGGCAGGACTCGACCAGGGCCTGCGCCAACCCGCCCTCGGAGAGGTCGTGCGCCGCGGTGAGCACGCCGTCGCGCCCGCCGGCGACGAGCACCTCGGCGAGTGCCTTCTCCTGGGCCAGGTCGACGGCCGGTGGCGTGCCGCCGAGATGTCCGTGGGTGACCCAGGCCCACTCGGAGCCGCCGAGCTCGTCCCGTGTCTCACCCAGCAGGACGACGGTGTCGCCCGCGCCGGTGAAGGCCATGGCGGTGCGGCGGCCCACGTCCGGCAGCAGCCCGAGCACGCCGACGACCGGGGTCGGATGGATCGGAGTCGCCCCGGTCTGGTTGTAGAAGGAGACGTTGCCGCCGGTGACCGGCAGGCCCAGACGCCGGCACGCCTCGGCGAGGCCCGCGCAGGCCTGGGCGAACTGCCACATGACCTCCGGGTCCTCGGGCGAGCCGAAGTTCAGGCAGTTGGTCACCGCGATCGGCTCGGCGCCGACGGCGGCGACGTTGCGGCACGCCTCGGCGAGGGCGAGCTGGGCGCCGGCGAACGGGTCCAGCCGGGCATAGCGGCCGTTGCCGTCGGTGGCCAGCGCGATGCCGAGCCCGGAGGCTGACAGCCGCAGCACACCGGCGTCCTCGGGCTGGGCCAGCACCGTGTTGGCCTGCACATACCGGTCGTACTGCTCGGTCACCCAGGCCCGTGAGCACAGGTTCGGCGAGGCGACCATCCGCAGCAGCGTCTCCCGCAGCTCGGCACCTGTTCCGGGACGTACCAGGGCAGTCGGTGCGTCCGCGTGCAGCAGGTCCAGATCGGCCGGGCGCCGCAGCGGGCGCTCGTAGACGGGCCCGTCGTCGGCCAGCGAGCCGGGCGGGACGTCCACCACGACCTCGCCGTGCCAGCGGACGATGAGGCGGCCGCTGTCGGTCACCGTGCCGATCCGGGTGGCGTGCACGCCCCAGCGCTCGGCCAGCGCCAGCACCTCGGGCAGCACGTCGGGGGTGACGACGGCCAGCATCCGCTCCTGCGACTCGCTGGCCAGCACCTCATGGGCCTCCATCGACGCCTCGCGCAGCGGGACGAGGTCGAGGTCGACGTCCATGCCGCCGGGCTGGCCGGTCGCGATGCCGGCGGCCGTCGTCTCGGTGAGCGCGCAGGTGAGGCCGGCGCCGCCGAGGTCCTGGATGCCGACGACCAGCCCGCGGTCGAAGAGCTCCAGGCAGCACTCGATGAGGATCTTCTCGATGAACGGGTCGCCGACCTGCACCGACGGGCGCCGGGCCGGGCCGCCTTCCGCGTCGAACGTCGCCGACGCCAGGACGGACACCCCGCCGATGCCGTCCCGCCCCGTCTTCGCGCCGAGCAGGACCACGGCGTTGCCTACGCCGGTGGCCGCGGAGGTCTGCACCCGGCCGACCGGCATGACGCCCACGCACAGCGCGTTGACCAGCGGGTTACCCGCGTAGACCGGGTCGAAGACGACCTCGCCGCCGATGTTCGGCAGGCCCAGGCAGTTGCCGTAGCCACCGATTCCGGCGACCACACCGGGGAGCACCCGGGAGGTGTCGGGGGCGTCCGCGGCACCGAAGCGGAGCGGGTCGAGGACGCCGATCGGCCGGGCCCCCATGGTCAGGATGTCGCGGACGATGCCACCGACACCGGTGGCCGCTCCCTGGTAGGGCTCCACGAAGCTGGGATGGTTGTGTGACTCGACCTTGAAGGTGACGGCCAGGCCTTCGCCGACGTCCACGACACCCGCGTTCTCGCCCATCCCGACCAGGAGCCGGTCGGTGGCCGGGGTGTCCCGGAACTGGCGCAGATGCACCTTGGAGGACTTGTAGGAGCAGTGCTCGCTCCACATCACCGAGTACATGGCCAGTTCGGCGTCGGTCGGGACCCGGCCGAGGGTCGCGACGATCCGTTCGTACTCGTCGTCGGTGAGGCCGAGCTCGCGGTAGGGCTGGCTGGTGGTGGGGGCGGAGGGTGTTCCGGTCACCGCCCCATCCTGGCGGATCCGCGGGCGCAGGGTGTCGGCGACGCCCGGGCCGTCCGCCTCCGTGCGCAGGGGTCAGCCCTCGAGCAGGCCCTTGTCGGCGAGGTAGTCGCGGGCGACGTCCTCGGTCTTCTGCTGCTCGGCGTCCACCTTCTTGTTGAGCTCAGCCAGATCCGCCGTGGTGAGCACCGGTGCCAGCGCGTTCAGCGCGGACGTTATCTGCGGGGTGAGTGAGGCGGAGTTCACAACGGGCACCAGGTTGTCGGCGTTCTGGAGCTTCTTGTCATCCGTGAGCACGACCAGGCCGTAGTCGGTGACGGTCGCGTCGGTGGTGAGCACCAGCCCGAGCTGCGCTTCGTCGTCCCGAACGGCGGCCTTGGTCTGCCTGGTCGCGACCCCGGTCTCGAGGATTCCGCTGATCTCGATGCCGTACACCTTCTCCAGGCCGGGCGCGCAGAACGGGCGGTTCACGCATTCGGCGCCGGCCGCGAGCTCGACGGCGAGCCCGCTCGCCCCGAGGTCGGACAGCGTCCTCAGGTTGTGCTCGTCGGCGAACGACCGGCTCACCGCGAAGGCGTTCTGGTCGACGGCGTCGGCCGGCTCGAGGACGCTCAGCCCCCGCGCCGCCGCGAGCGTGCGGAGCCTGGCCAGTGCGGCGTCCAGATCGGACGCCGTGCCGGGCTGGAGATCGCCGCCGTTGCCCTGGGAGCTGAGGAGGTTGGCATAGGTGGCGACATACTGCGGCATCGCGTCGATCTCGCCGCTCTCGAGCGCGGACTGGCCGTCCTCCGTGGTCGACAGCGAGGTCCGTTCGACCTGGTAGCCGGCCTGGTCGAGCAGTTCGCCGTACATGTCGGCGAGGATCGTGCTCTCGGTGAACCCGGCGTCCGCGACCGTGAGCGAGCCGAGGTCATCGCCTTCGGGCTCCCCACCGCCACCGCAGGCGGCGACCGCCGCCAGTGTCACGGCGAGCAGCGTCGCCGCCACCGAGCCCCGCAGTGCCGAGCCCCGCCTCGCTCCGCCTCGCCTCGCCGAGCTCCTTCTCATCAAGGTCAGAGCGCCGCGCGAAGCAGGTCACCCAGCACGGAGGTGAACATCCGCAGCCCGTCCGTGCCGGGCCCGGTCAGCTCCTCCACCGCATGCTCCGGATGCGGCATCAGGCCGACCACCCGCCGGTTCTCGCTGCACACCCCGGCGATGTCGTCGACCGACCCGTTGGGGTTCCCACCCACATAGCGGACGACCACCCGATCCTGCGCGGTCAGCTCGGCCAGGGTCGACGCGTCGACCACGTACCGGCCCTCCCCGTGCTTGACCGGGATGAGGATCTCCTCGCCGGCGGTGTAGGCGCTGGTCCAGGCGGTGCTGCTGGTCTCGACGCGAAGCCGCTGGTCCCGGCAGATGAAGTGCAGCCCCGAGTTGCGGGTCAGCGCGCCGGGCAGCAGCCCGGCCTCGCACAGGACCTGGAAGCCGTTGCAGATCCCGAGCACCGGCAGACCGTTGCGCGCCGCCGCGACGACCGCGCCGACGACGGGGGAGAACCGGGCGATCGCCCCCGCGCGCAGATAGTCGCCGTAGGAGAAGCCACCGGGAAGGACAACGGCGTCGACGCCGCGCAGATCGCTGTCGCCGTGCCAGAGCGGGATCGGGTCGGCGCCTGCGAGCCGGACGGCCGCGGCGGCGTCCCGGTCGTCCAGCGAACCGGGAAAGGTCACCACGCCGACCCTGGGCGCCCCTGGCGTGCCTGCGTCGCCCAGCGGAACTTCCGGCATCTTGTCCCCACCACCGTCTTCGCCCGTGACCTCGATCCGAGGCGTAACCGGCCTCAACCTACCGGCCTGCCACGGGATGAACCATGATCTGAGCCTTTTCCATCGTCGACTCGGACCTGTGGCCATCGTCGACTCGGACCTGTGGCGTCCCCCGAGCAGGGGCGAAATCACCCCGGAGGGGGCCGATCAGGGGTCCCCGCCAGCACGAGCCCGGATGAGCTGCGCGCCGGGGGAGCGGTCATTCCAGGTCAGAACCTTCTCCAGATGCACCCTGGTGCCCTGGTGTGGTCCCTCGACGGCGTCGAACCGGACCCGGTCCATGAGCGCGCGCATCAGGAGAATCCCGCGGCCGCCTTCCGAAAGGTGCTCGGCCGCGCCGTCGCCGTCGCCCTCACCCTCACCCTCGCCGTCGCTGCTGTCGCTGTCGGCCGGGCCGTCGCCGTTGGGGCTCGCTCCGCCGCCTTCGAGGGCCTTGGCCACATCGAAACCGCCGCCGTGGTCGACGACCTCGATCACGGCGAGCCCGTTGTCCACACCGACGCGGACCTCGTAGTCGTCGTCCGCGGTCGCGTGCGCGAGCACGTTCGCGCAGGCCTCGGTCAACGCGAGCTCGACATCGGCGATGCAGTCGGGCGAGACACCGAGCACGGTGAGCGCCTGCGCACAGATTCTCCGGACGATCGGAATGGAGATCTCGTCCCGGGGCAGCGACAGACCCAGCTTGATCTCCACGTCGCTCGGTGTACCCCCGGCGGTCCGTCAGCAACCAGCGACGACTGCGACGACGACCACATCGACGTCAACGACGACGAGCGCGCCGACGACGAGCGCGCCGACGACGAGCGCGCCGACGACGAGCGCGCTGACGACGAGCGCGCTGACGACGAGCGCGCTGACGACGAGCGCGCTGACGACGAGCGCGCTGACGACGAGCGCGCCGGGGACGAGGATGTCAGGTCAGTGCGCTGATGATCGCCCGCGCGAGATCCGTCCCCGAGCGCCAGGCCGACTCCACCCGGGGTTCGCCCCAGCCGTCGCCGGCCAGGCCCACCCGGGCCGCGCCGAAGAAGTATGTCTCCTCCCGGGGTGCGGCCGGGCGGGCGAACGTCCAGCGCTGCACGTAGGTCCAGTCGGGTTCGGCCGGTATGCCGAGCAGCCGCCGCAACGCCTCGGTGAGCGCCGGCGCGGCCGCCGGTGGGTCAGTGAGCCGGCCGGCGGCGAACTGGGCGGTCGAGTGCGCGACCAGCACGGGCGCGTTGTCGCCGCGGCGGCGTCCGTCGTCGGCGATCCACTCGATGGTCGGATCCCGGTGGACGAAGGCGCCGTCGATCGGTGACCACCGCCGGGTGGACCAGCCGGCGAGCAGGGCGAGAACCGGCGTCCAGGCCCGTCCGAGCAGGGCGGCGCGTTCGGCGGGTAGCTCGGGAGCGAGATGGCGCAGGGCCTGTGGGTCGGGCATCGCCAGGACGACGGCGTCCACCGGCTCGCCGTCCACCATCGGCCCCGGCTCCACCGTGGTGACCGGGGACGAGTGCGACACTCGGACCCCACCGCGGGCGGCCAGGTCGGCCACCAGGGAACGAATGCCGCGAGGGGCCGCGTACCGCAGCGGGCCCGGCACCGCGGCGGAGATCGTGCGGGACGGGCCGTCGATCACGGGGAATCGCGTCGTCCAGGGCCGAACGAGGCCGCGGGTGAGCCAGTCGTCGACGATCTCCAGGAAGTCGGGGCCGCGGGCGGTGAAGTACGACGCGCCGGAGTCGACGATCCGGCCGTCGATCCACCGGGACGCCATCCGGCCGCCGACCACCCGGCCGCGGTCACGTACCTCGACCTCGATGCCGTGGGCCCGAAGCTCCCGCGCACAGGCGATCCCCGCGATCCCACCACCTGCGACGACGACTTTTGACACGTTCCAACCGTCCTGGGTAGATCTTCCTCTCCGAAGCGACCCGAAGCTGGTGTGGAGCGGGCGGGCCGCGACGTCATCGTGCCCCGACCGGCAGCCGCGGGACGTCCCCGGCGGGCGCTTGGGTGCCGATCGGAGGGAAAACACCCGTACGGAAGGGGGGAACCCCGCGTGCCGGGTGACGACGACGCGGCCGGCGCCCCATCGGACCGTGATCGGCCCGCCATCGACCCGTGATCGACCCGCGATCGGCATGCGGGCGGTGGCGCATGTCGGGAGGTGCCCCGACGCGCTGATGCCCTAGCCTTACCGCCTAGCCCTGTCGCGTTCCACCGAGCCGCTCGCGGTCCGCGGAACCCGATCTTTGCTCATCTGCCCGCGCGGCGTCCGGCGCTGCGCGGGCCCGGCCGCGGAGGCTCCCCGATCGCCCGCCGTACGACGCCCAGCCGTCCCGAATCCCGTTCCGACCAGGTGCCGGCCGTCGGACCGCGCCAGCCCTGCCCGTGTGGCTCCGGCCGGCGGTACAAGGCGTGCCATGGCGAGCGGACCCGTCCGGCGCCGGTGCTGCGCCCGTTCCAGGGCCGGCAGGACGAGCCCGACCTGGTCGCGTTGCGGGAGTTCGTCCCCAGCGCGACCGCCCCGCTGACGCTGTCGGCGGAGCACCTCAACGCCCACCCCGATCACGCGGACCGGCGGATCATCCTGGGCACGCTGCTCCCGCAGGCCGCGCCCGCGGTGGTCCGTGACGACGGCGAGATCCTGCTCGCGATGCAGACCCTGGTCAGTGGTCTGGACCCGGCGGCCGATCTCGCCGGCGCGCTGCTCGCGGCCCTCGACGCGAAGCCCGGAACGGTGGTGGAGGGCCCGCCGGCCTCCGCGCTGGCGGCTGTGGAACAGCTGCCCGGGGGCCTCGCCGAGCTGCCCCGGCTCGCCGACCTGCTCGACCCGGCCCCGCTGGAGGTGACCGTCCACTCAGGTTTCACCTGGTGGATTCCCTCGTCGGAGGGGGCGGAGCCCAACGCGGAGGTCGCCGCGAGCCTGGACCGGGCCAACGCGACCGTCGTCCCGACCACACGGCTGGAGTCCGTGCCGGCGGCCTACTGGTGCAACCCGGGCGACCGGCTGCACCTGCGGTGGGCACTGCCGCTCGGCAGCGGTGGCGATGGGGATGGCGGCGGCGAGTCGTCGCGGGCGCTGTCATCCTCGCGTGATCTCACCGAGGAGGCGCTGCTCGACGCACTGGCCCGGCTGTCCGCCGCCGGCCAGCTCAGCGTTGGTGAAGGGTCACGTTTCGTGGGATCCTTCCGCGCGGACGGTCTGGTCGTGCCGGTCTGGGACCTGGCTCCCGGCGCGGACGCCGAATCCTGCGAGAAGCCCGCGGCAGCGCTCTGGGTGGCGCTGCGGGAGACCGTCGCCGACGCGCGCGCCCTCACGCCGCAGGAGCGGCGGGTCCGCGCCGGCGTGGTCGGGCGCACGCTCACCCTCCGCTAGGCCGGCGGTGGCGTTCTCGGAACCGCTCGGCGGGGAATCGCCGAGCGGCCTCTTCGATGTGGTCGTGCTGGGCGCCGGACCGGCGGGCACGACCGCCGCGCGGGCGGCCGCCGAGGCGGGCGCCCGCGTCTGCCTGCTCGAACGCATGGACGTCCCGCGTTACAAGACGTGCGGTGGTGGGCTCGTCGGCCTGTCGATGGACCACGCTCGGATCGACCTCGCCCCGCTGGTCCGCGCGCGGGTGGACGCGCTCACCATGACCCTGGACGGACACCGCACCTTCACCCGGCGCCGCCGTGACGGCCAGCCGCTGCTGTCGATGGTGATGCGTTCCGAGCTGGACGCGGCGCTGCTCGACGCGGCGAAGGCGGCCGGTGTCGAGGTCCGCACCGGGACGCACGTCACCGGCCTGCGTGAGGACGACACCGGGCCGGGGAGCCCCGCGGTGACGGTGCAGGTCCGCTCCGGACCGGCGATCCACGGGCGGGTCGTCGTCGGGGCGGACGGCACCTCCGGCCGGGCCGGCACCTTCGTCGGCGTCACCTGCGACCAGGTGGATGTCGGTCTCGAAGGCGAGTTCGAGGTGTCCGCCGCCGTGGCCGCCGAATGGTCCGGGCGCATGCTGCTCGACTGGGGGCCGGTACCGGGGTCGTACGGCTGGGTCTTCCCCAAAGGCCGGGTGCTCACGGTCGGCGTCATCGGCAGCCGGGACGAAGGCCCGGCGCTGCGCAGCTACTACCAGGCGTTCGTCGACCGGCTCGGCCTCACCGACGCGCCCAGGTTGCACGACTCCGGCCACCTCACCCGAGTGCGGTCCGAGAGCTCCCCGCTCCGGCGCGGCCGGGTGATCGTCGCCGGCGACGCCGCCGGCCTGCTCGATCCGTGGACGCGGGAGGGCATCTCCTTCGCACTCCGCTCCGGTCGGCTCGCCGGTACCAGCGCCGCCGCGGGCGCCGCCGGCGACCTGGGCGCGCTCGAGCGCTATCCGGCCCGGATCGGGGACGTCTTCGGCCCCGAGATCACCGCCGGCCGTTCGGTGCTGGCTGCCTTCGCCCGGCGTCCCGCGTTGATGCACGCGATGATGGTCGGCGTGCCCGGCACCTTCGGCCTGTTCAGCCGAATCGTCGAGGGCCGTTCCACCGTGGCGCGCCAGCTGCGTCGTCCCGGTGTGGCCGCCGCGGTGGCCGCGCTCGCGAAGTGACCGGGATGGTCGGGATGGCCGACACGATCGGGATGGTCGGGATGGCCGGGCGGGCGCGTCAGTGGAAGCGTTCGGCCACCGCTCCCGCGATCTCCTCGTAGGCCCGGCGGGTCTCCCGCCGGAGGAGGTCGAGAACGATGGGACCGCCGGCGGCGAGATGCGGGTCGAACGGCACCCGGACCACCTGGCGGGTCCGCGCCGCGAAGTGCTCCTCGAGCGCGTCGACGTCCACCGCCTCACCGGCCTGCGGAAACATGGTGATCACGGTGATGGCCTCGCTCACGTGGGCGTGGTGCCCATGCGCGTCCAGCCAGTCGAGGGTGCCGCTGGCACTGGCGCCACCGTCCGCGCTCGCGTTGCTGACGATCACCAGGGTGTCGGCGAGCTCCAGGACCGGGCGCATCGCGCTGTGCACCATGCCGGTGCCGCAGTCCGTGAGCAGGATCGAGTAGTGCCGCTGGAGCAGATCGTCGATCGCCCGGTAGTCCTCGTCGGAGAAGGCGTCGGAGATCTCCGGGTCGCTGGCCGAGGCCAGCACCTCCAGCCGCGACTCGGACTGCGAAAGATACCGACGGACATCCACGTAACGGTGTAGTCGATCGGCGTCCGCGAGCAGGTCGCGGACGGTGTGGCGGGTCGTTCGCGACAGGCGCGTCCCCAGCGTTCCGCGGTCGGGGTTCGCGTCGATCGCCACAACCCGGTCGCCGCGCAGGCTCGCCAGCGTGGATCCGACCGCGGCCGTGGTCGTGGTCTTGCCGACGCCGCCCTTGAGGGAAAGCACAGCGATGCGGTGACAGTCGTCCAGGGGCGTGCGGACCCGGCCGATCAGCCGCCGGTAGCGAGCCTCCTCGGGGGACGGGCCTGGATTGAGCGTGCCCGCGGACACCTGGTAAAGCAGCCGGCGCCACCCACGGGACGCGGTGTCCGGCCCGGCGGGCAGCAGCGCGTCCGCGGGCAGCCCGCCGTAGGGGTCGGCCGGATGATCACCATAGGGCTCGTCGTACGGCTCGAAACGTGGCGAAGGCTGGTCCCAGTCCTGCTCCCGCGCCTGCGGCTCGTCGTGAGGCAGATCGCTGCGGGGATGCCGGCCCGCGGCGACGATGGGGTAGTCGTGTGGCTCTGTCGAGTAACCGGGCCGCCCCGTCGAGGTCGCGTAGCCAGGTCGATCCGCCTGGTGATCGGGCGGCTCCGTCGAGCCGGTCGGCTCCGCCGGTGGGGGCTCGCGCAGCCAGGACGCCACCCGCCCGGAGCGGTAGGGATCGGTTCTCGGCGCGGTCGAGGCCCCGGTGGACCCGGGTGGCGGCGGTGGGGCGGCATAGCCCGGCGGCGGGAGCGGAGGGGGCGGGGGCGGAAGCAGTGGTGGAGGCGGTGGCGGCCCCGCGTAGCCGGGGGGCGACAGCGGCGGAGGGGGCGACAGCGGCGGCGACGACTGAGGCGGCGACAGCGGCGGAGGCGGCGCGGGATAGAGCGTGGACGGCCGGTACTCGCCCGTGGCTCCCGGCGGCAGGCCGTGATCGAGAAGCGGATCGAACGTCCGCGTCGGCACTCCGTCGATCAGGCGAGCCGGTTTTGCCGGCGGAGCAGGCGGGATCGCCGTGTCGTTGTAGGCCGTGTCGTGGTATCCGGGCCGCAGCGACGGCCAGGTGTCCACTCCCGGCCGCGCGGGTGGTGGTGGTGGTGGCGAGTAGAGCGGCTGCGGCGGCGCTGGCAGAGCGGAAGTCGGGCTGGGATGGGCGGAGCTCGGGTTCGGCTGGGCTGCGTTCGGGTTCGGCAGAGCGGCCGGCCCGGCGAGGGCGGTTGGTTGCGGCGGGTCCGCGGCCTGCGACCAGCTCGGGGACTGCGACCAGACGGGCGGTTGCGACCAGCCCGGTTCGCTCGGACGGTCCGGGCCACCAACCTCGATTCCGCCTACCTCGATGCCGCCGAGGCCACTGCCCGCGGCCGTTACCGCGGTTGACCCGACACCGAGGCCGGCACCATTCACGCCGGCACCATGCACGCCGGCACCATGCACGCCGGCACCATGCACGCCGGCACCATGCACGCCGGCACCATGCACGCCGGCACCATGCACGCCACCGACGTCGATCCCGCCGACGTCCACCCCGCCGACCTGCACGCCGCCCACGTCGATCGCGTCGCGGTCGTTCCTGGGCCGGTCAGGCATGCGGATGTCGTACGCCCCGGTCACCTCCACGGACATGCCACCGGAAGGCGACGGGTGGCTCCCGCCACCGATGTCGTCGGTCCTGTTCATGGTCGCCTGCTCATGATCCTGCCTGAGATGTACGGCCGCCCTGTGACGAAATCACACGGTTGCGCCTGACTCGGCACACTGTCCAGCCTTGATCCTCCGTTCGGGCGGTCAACAACGGACGCTCATCCAGGATGACACGACTCTCCACGCCCTGACACGGCACGGTCCGTGGCCACCGGACCATGCCGCGTCAACGGTGGGTGGACTCGCTGCGCGCCAGGCGGGCGACCCGGGCGGCGAAGAGGCCCGCGCCGAAGCCATTGTCGATGTTGCAGACGACAATTCCCGGCGCGCACGAGGTGAGCATGCCGAGCAGGGCGGAGAGCCCACCGAAGCTCGCCCCGTACCCCACGCTGGTCGGCACAGCGACCAGCGGAGTGCCGACCAGGCCGCCGATGACGCTGGGCAGTGCGCCTTCCATCCCCGCCACCACGACCAGGCAGTCGGCGCGCTCCAGCGCCGGGCGCGCGGCCAGTACGCGGTGCAGCCCGGCCACCCCGACATCGCGCACCATCTCGACGCCGGCTCCTGCGGCGGCGGCGGTCATCGCGGCCTCCTCGGCGACAGGGGCGTCCGAGGTGCCGGCGGCGACCACCACGACCAGTCCACGAGGCTCGGGCAGCGGACCGACGACCACCGTCGCCGGACGTCGATCGCCCGCGAGCGGGCTGCCCGCGAGCTGGTTCGTGGTCGGCGGCTCGGCGCCGGAGCTGACCTGGGCATCCGGCCAGCGTTCGCGTAGGGCCGCGACCGTGACATGATCCGCGCGGGTCACCAGGGTGGGCCGGGTGACGCCCGAGGCCCGGCGCAGCGCCTCGACGATGCCGACGGTCTCCGTCGCGGTCTTGCCCGCCCCGAAGACCACTTCAGGATCACCGGTGCGGATCCCCCGGTGGGTGTCGACGCGGGCGTAGCCGAGATCGCGGAAGCCCGAGCCGTCGGCGCCCAGCGGGCCGGCGGCCAGCTCGGCCGCCGCGGCCTCGGGGTCGACCTGTCCGGTGGAGACGGCCTTCAACAGGTTCCGCAGACTTTCGGGGTCCATGGCGCCGATGCTGCCACTGTTGCCGAGATCGGTGAGTGATCATTCGAGCCGATGCGGTCGGGGGGCCGTGGGCACGAGTCAGCGAGGGACGAGACTCAGCGGTAGAGAGTCCATACCGCGTGATCGGCGCCCGAGCGCAGGCTGTCGAGCCGGACCGCGAACTGGGCCGCGGCGCTCGGGCGGCTGGCGAGCATCGGGACCACGCTCGTGACGAGCTTCAGCTCCCGCACCGCCCGCAGCGCCGGGAATCCGTCCCAGGCGGTCACGTCGAAGCCGTAGGCGCGGGCGAGCTCCGCCGAGGCGGCGGGCGGGCGCCCGAACCGCAACGGGCCCAACGCCACCGGCACCAGATCCCACTCGGCCGGCCCGTGGCAGGTCGCGTCGAAGTCGCAGATCACGATTTCGCCGGAGGCCGAGTGGATCAGATTGCCCAGGTGCGCGTCCCCGTGGATGACGGACCGCGGTAACTCGTACCTGACGGCGCCGAGCGCCTCCTCCACCCGGCTGACGAGGCCTTCGAGGAACGTCCGGTCCCGGGGCGCGAGGCCCTCCGCGTCGTCCAGGCGCCGGCGGACGTCGTCCAGCGGATCCCAGGCCGGCAGCGGCGGCTCGGGTGGTTCCAGCGCGTGCAGGCGGCGCAGGATCGTGGCCAGCGCGTGGGCGGAGCGCACCGCACCCTGATCGGCGTCGACCCGATCGGCGTCGACCCGATCGGCGCCACGCGGACCGGCATCGACCGGATTGGCGTCGCCCGCGCCGGCGTCGCACCAGATCGTGGCCACGTAGTCGTCCACCCGGACCGGTGCGGGCACGCCGGGCAGCAGCCGCACGACGGGCATCCCGTGGTCGGCCAGCCAGCGTGCGACCTGGACGACCTTCTCGACCCGGTGGTGCATCGCGCTGGAGGTGGCGATCCGCACGATCGCCCCGGCGTGCGGCAGCCGGTAGACCGCGTTGACGGTCAGCTTGATCGGTTCGGCGTCACGGTCATCGATCCCGACACTGGCGCAGACGCGGTGCAGCGCCTGCCGGGAGCGCGCCGCGGTGAAGCGACCATCGGACCGCTCCGGACGCTGCATCGGTGCCGCGGGCGTGGTGGGGTCAGATGTCCGCGATGGGTCAGACGTCCGGTGTGGGGGCTGCCGGGACCACACCGGGCTCCGGCCGTTGCCTGGCCGCCGAGCGCTGCCAGTCCCGGATCAGGGCGGCCAGCTCCCGTACCTGGCGCACCTCGCCGTGTGGGGCGGTGGCCGCCAGCAGCTGATCCGCCCGGCTGGAGACCGAGGCGACCGTGCGACCCCAGGAGATCCGGATCGCCTCGGTCGCGAGCTCGCAGACGCCGTCGAGCTCGAGCCTGCCCTGGCGGGCCAGCGCCAGCGCCAGGTCGAACCGGATGACCGAGCGGAAGCCGGGGGCGTCCATGCTGTCCAGGCTGGGCAGCGCGATATCGGCGTGTTCCTGGGCCGCGCGCGGCCGCCCCAGCAGGCAGAGCGCCGTCGTGGCGTTGTAGGAGACCTCCACCGGGTGGAAGGTGTCGAAGCTGGGCCCTGGGCGGCCCCAGCGCTCCGCCGGGATCGTGTCCGCGAGGTCGTAGGCCTGCTCCAGACTGGCCGCGGCGCCGCGCAGGTCGCCCATGGCCGCGAGCGCACGCGCCTCCTGGCAGACCAGGCGGGCCCGCACCGGCCCGGGCCCGACGTGGCGCAGGCCGTCCCGGGCCAGGCGCAGCGCCTCGTTCGGGCGCCCCCCGTAGAACTCGTTCACGGCACCGACCTCACGGGAGGAGCCGCACAGCGGGCCGTCGCCCGCCTCGACACCGGCCAGGTAGCCCTCGCTGGCGAGGGCGCGGGCGGAGGCGACATCGCCCTGTTTGAAGGCGGCGTCGGCGCCCAGCACCGCGACCCGGCCGGCGAGCACGAGCAGCTGGTGGGAGTCCTCCGTCGCCATCGAGCGCCGGCCGAGGCGTTCCAGGCCGCGCCGCAGCCGGGCTGTCCGGGCCCGAACGTGGGCGGGCGGTACGACCTCGTGGGTGTCCATGAGCTCGCCCAGGGCGTCGTTCGCGCGCTCGAGGGCAAGCTGTACGGGGCTGGCCGCGAGCACGTCCGCCACCTCCATGATCGGGCTCTGGGTCAGCAGCGCGCTCACGATGGCCGCGCCCGCGCCCAGGTGAAGCTGTCTGCGGTCCGGGTTGGTGCCGTCACCCGCCGGGGGGCCGGCGGCGAGATCCTCGGGGGCCTGGCGGCCGGGGGGCTGGGCCGGGTAGTCCTCGGGCCTGTCGTCGGGGGGAGTTCGGGCCGGGGGAATGAAGATCTCGTCGTGTGCCGGCGCTGCCGGCGGCGGGGGTCCGTCCGACTGCGGCATGACCTTGTCCTTCCTGTGTGCCACGAGGCGCCTTCGTGACCTTGCTCCGTCAAGCTAGGTGACAGAAACGGCTGCCCGCCGGCTCACCGATGGACGGCCACCGGGTAGACCACGTTGATCGCCTGCTCGCGTCGCCGCGCTGTTGCCGGCGGCCGCTCCCCGTGCCGTTGCTGACGCCCGTGCGGACGCCATCGCCGGACGGCGGGTGCGAGTGTCGCGTGCACGGCTCGATGCTACGGGTCGCAGGTGTCCGACAGTGACGGGCTTGTGTCACAGCAATGTGGCCTGTCGGGGGTTGTGTCAATGGTGTTGGAGTGGAGTTTTTGGGTGATCTCCTGGTGATCCCCTGCCCGCTCCGAGCCGTTCGCCCTCTGCGGCATATGTAACGTTTGACCAGGTCGTTGGTCTCTATATCGCCAGTCTGCGGGTGGTAAAACTCCCGATTCGAGGGTGGATGGGTTGGATGGATGTGGGTCGTCCAGGGATGCCGCTGCGGCGGGCCCGGCCCCGGTCTGGCGGCCGGGCGAGGCGAGCTGCACATGTGGCGCCGTTGCCGGCGATCGGGGGAGCCGGGTCGGTAGCCTCAGTCCCGTGGTCGTCGAACTGTCCGCGCGGTGCCACCGGGGGCTCCGTGGTCGCTGATTCGGCGAGTCTCGCTGGCGGCGACGCGCTGGTGGCCCCACGGCGGGCGCTGCCAACGAGTGACATCGAGCTGGCCCGTGAGCTTGAGGGCCTCGCGCATCGGGCGTGGCCGCCGCTGCGGGAACGGAACTTCGCGGGCTGGGTTCTGCGCGAGTCCGCCGGTTCGTCGCGCCGGGGGAACTCGGTGTGGGCCCGCGGCGATGTTCCCGACCTCGCGGATGGTCTTCGTGTGGTCCGATCCTTCTACGAGGCCGCGGGCCTGCCGGCCACGTTCCAGGTAACCCCGGTTGCTCGCCCCGCCGGCCTGCTGGACGCACTCGACGACGCCGGCTACGACGATGCCGGGCCCACCGATGTCTGCGTCGCACCGCTCACCGGCCTGCTTGTGACCAGGCCCGATCCGGCGGGTGCCCGTCTCGAGATCACCTGTGCCGATCGTCCCGACGCGCGATGGATCGGGGTGGCCGGCCAGGTGCTCACGACCTTCGCCGCGCAGCTCACCGGCTCACTCGCCGTTCTGACGGCGATGAGGCTGCCGCAGCGCTACCTCACGCTGCTCCTTGACGGCAACCCGGTCGGCGTCGGGCGCGGCGTGCTCGACCGCGGCTGGCTGGGCATCTACAGCATGGCGACGCTGCCCGTCGCGCGGGGCCTCGGCGTCGCGGGGCGAGTGCTCGCGGAGCTCGCACGCTGGGCTCGCGAGGGTGGGGCCGACCAGGCGTACCTGCAGGTGGAGCGGGACAGCGCTGACGCCCGGGGGCTCTACACCCGGCGCGGCTTCCGCCCGGTCTACGAGTACAGCTACCGGCGGCTGCCCGTACCGGCCGCGGCCGGGCACGGCGTCGGATCAGCCGTCGGCTCCGGCACGGGGTCAGGTGCTGGATCGGCTGCTGGCTCGGGTGGCGAAGCATGAGCGAGCCACTCACGGAACTGTTCGCCGCCGGCGGGCCGACCCGGGTGATGGGCATCGTCAACGTCACCCCCGACTCCTTCTCGGACGGTGGGGCCTATCCGGACCCCACCGACGCGGTGCGTGCCGGCCAGCTCATGGTCGAGCAGGGCGCCGATCTCGTGGACGTCGGCGGCGAGTCGACCCGCCCGGGTGCGCCCCGGGTGGTCGCCAGTGAGGAGCTGCGGCGGGTGCTTCCAGTGGTCGCCACGCTGGCCGCCGCCGGTGTTCCGGTGAGCATCGACACGAGCCGGGCGTCGGTGGCCGCCGCCGCCGTGGACTCCGGCGCGGTGCTGGTGAACGACGTCTCCTGCGGGATGAACGCCGAGCTGTTGCGCATCGTCGCGGACCGGGGCGTGCACTACGTCCTCATGCACTCGCGCGGGTCCAGCGCGCAGATGGGCGAGCTCGCCGTCTACGACGATGTCGTCACCGACGTGGTGAGCGAGCTCGCCGCCCGGCTGGAGGTCGTGCTGGCCGCCGGCATCGCCGAGGACAGGGTGATCATCGATCCCGGCATCGGGTTCGCCAAGACCGCGGCCCACAACTGGGCACTGCTGGCGGATCTCGGACCGCTGGCCGCCCTCGGCCGGCCCCTGCTGGTCGGCACCTCCCGCAAGACCTTCCTCGGCGCGGTGCTGCACGAGCCGGGCAAACCGGTGCGCCCGCCGGTGGAACGTGACGACGCCACCCAGGCCACGACCGTTCTGCTGGCCGCCGCGGGGGTCTGGGCGGTGCGGGTGCACGCGGTCCGGCCCGCGGTGGACGGCATTCGGGTGGAACGGGCATGGCGTAGCGCCGCCGCCGCCGCGGCGACGGCGGCAGCGAGTGTCGGCCGACCGGCGGCGCCGTTCCATTGAGCCTTTTCCGTCTTCAACGAGGACTGTGGGGGTCACGATGACGGGTCAGCCAGCCGGCGGGCCGCCGGGACGCGACCGCTCCGGCGGCGGCGTCCACCACGACCGGATCACGCTGGCCGGTCTGCGGGTGCACGGCCGCCACGGGGTGCTCCCCGCGGAACGCGAGCTCGGGCAGTTCTTCGTCATCGACGCCACCCTCTGGCTGGACACCGGGCCGGCGGCGGCGACCGACGACCTCTCGCTGACCGTGCACTACGGCGAGCTGGCCGAGGCGCTGGCCGGAATCGTCGCGGGAGAGCCGGTCGACCTGCTGGAGACCCTGGCGCACCGGCTGGTCCAGGCCTGCCTGGCCCAGCCGCTGGTCAGCGCGGCCGAGGTCACCGTGCACAAGCCCGCGGCACCGATCTCGGTTCCCTTCGCGGACGTCGCCGTGACCGTCGCGCGCTCCCGGCACGACCAGGAGCTGCACGGCCAGGAGTCGCAGGACCGGGAGCTGCGCGACCGAGAGCTGCACGCCCAGGAGGGCAGGCACATCCAGGAGCACACACACGGGCACGCGGTGGTGGCGATCGGTTCCAACATCGGTGACCGGCTCGGCTTCCTGCGCGGCGCGGTGCGGGAGCTCGACGCCAGGCTCGGTGTGCTCGCGGTGTCGCCCGTGTACGAGACCGACCCGGTCGGCGGCCCCGAGCAGGACGACTACCTCAACGCGGTCGTGCTGGTCGCGGCCGCCCCGCCCGGGGAGCTGCTCGCTGCGGCGCGGGCCGCCGAACAGGCCGCCGCCCGGGAACGCACCGTCCGCTGGGGGCCGCGGACCCTCGACGTGGACATCATCGCCTGCGGCGACCTCCGCAGCGACGACCCCGACATCCTGCTGCCGCACCCGCGTGCGCAGGACCGCCTGTTCGTCTGCGTTCCCTGGCTGGACGTCGACCCTGGCGCCACCCTGGTCGGGCACGGCCGGGTGGCCGATCTCGTGGCGGCGCTGAGCGCGGTTCCCGGCGCCGTCGCGCCCCGACGGACATCCCACGGCCTGCTCACACCCCACGACCTGCCGGGACCGGAGCGGTGAGGCCGACCCGGGTGTGGGACCTCCTCTCAGTCGCGGTCGTCGTCGGCGCGGCGGTCTACCTGCTGTTGTGGTGGCGCTACCAGTCGCTGCCGCAGATCCCGCCGACGACGTCGCTGTCCGTCCTGCTGGTCGGGCTGATCGAGCTGCAGACCGCGTCGCTGACGAAACGGCGCCTCGCCGGGCGCCCGGGGACCCGCCCGATCCTGCCGCTGACCGTCGCCCGGCTCGCCGCCCTGGCCAAGGCGACCTCGGTCGTCGCCGCGGCGCTGATCGGAGGCTGGACGGCCCTGCTCGCCTACACCGCCCCGCGCACGGGTGACTTCGGAACGGCCGGCGGGGACGCTCTCGCCGCGGGTCTCGGCCTGGCGGCCACGGCCGTTCTCCTGGCTGGTGGGCTCGTCCTCGAACGTGCCTGCCGGATCCGCGACCGCTGACGGCAGGCTACCCTTTGGTCGGGTGTGCCCTCGTTGGTCATGATGCCTCGTTGACCGTGACGTCTCGTCGGTCATGGTGCGTCGTTGGTCATGGTGTGTAGCCGGAGATGCGGCTGCAGGAGGGCGGCGCCCCTGACCGGAAGGGGACGGGCGTGGTCTCTCAAGGCCAGGACACGTTCTCCGGGCGCGGCGGCACCGCCGGCGGTCCTGGCGACGGGGCCGGCCAGCCGGTGGATGTGGGGCGCCCGCGCCAGGCCGGATCGCGCCTGGTCAGCTTCGGCAACCTCCGGACCGCTCCGGTCAGGGAGCCCCCGGGCGGTGCGCGCCCGGGGCGGGCGGGCTTCGATCCGGCCGAGCTGGTCACCGAACCGGCGCCGGGCGCCTACCACCCAGGCCAGGACGAGGACGAGCCCACCGTGCGGCCGGGTTCCGCCGCACGGCCTGGTCCTACCCCGCGTCCGGGTCCTGCTCCGAGACCCGGTCCTACCCCGCGGCCCGGTCCTACCCCGCGGCCCGGTCCTGCTCCGAGTCCCGGCTCCACTGCGCGGCCGGGTCCTGCCGGGCGGCCCGGTCCCACTCCGCGGCCCGGTCCCACTCCGCGGCCCGGTCCCACTCCGCGGCCCGGCCCCGCCGGGCCATCCCAGGGGCCACCCCGAGCGGCCGGGCTGGAAAGTGTCAGCACCACCGGCTACCACGATCGTGTGGCCGATGAGCCGCCTCCGGGATGGCCGTACCCGGGCCAGCCGGAACGGCCCCGGTCCCGCCGACCCGTCGTGGACCAGCCACGCCCCATGGACCAGCCACGCCCCATGGGCCGTGATCGCTCCATGGACCGTGATCGTCCCGTGGACCGGCCTCGTCCCGCGGCTCGGGCCCGACCCCGGCGGGCGCTGACCGTTTTCAAGGCCGTGCTGGTCTGCGTGGTGCTCGTGGTCGGTGTCTCGATCGGCCGGGCGCTGGCTCAGCCCGGGGACCAGGGTGTTCCCTCCAAGCTGGCCGACTGGGCTCGGGACAACCATCTCTCCGTCGTGGTGGACAAGGTCAAAGAGCTTCGTTGACCAGCTGGGACCCTCCAGTAGCGCCTGCGGTTACCGTCATCAGGGTGTCCCCGTCGACAGGCCGGGTTTCGGGCCCGCCCGGAGCGCTGGCCGCCTGGCTTCGCGAACTGCCGGACGAGGCCCTGGTCTGGCTGTTCAGGCTTCGGCCGGATCTTGCCACGCCCCCGCCGCCCGACTTCGACATTCTGGCTGCCCGGCTGGAGATCCGTGGCAGCGTGAGCCGTGCGCTGGAACGGATGGACACGTTCACGCTCGAGGTCGTCGAGGCGCTGACGGTGCTGCCCAGCCCGGTGTCCTTCCGTGCTCTGACCGAGTTCTGCGGCGGCCTCGACCTGCGGGAGACGATCGACAGTCTGCGGGAACGCGCTGTCGTGTGGGGCCCGGACGAGGCGATCCGGCTGGTCGGGGTGGCCGTGGACCTGCTCGGCGGGCGGCCGCTCGGGCTGGGCCACCCGGCGCGCAGGTGCCTGGCCGCCTACCGGCTGCCGCAGCTCGCGCGGCTCGCCGGCGCGGTCGGCCTGCCCGAGGCGGTCTCGGCCGGGGCGAACGGCCGGAACCTGGGGCAGTCCGTGGAACAGAGCCGGCGAGACGCCCTGATCGAAATGATCTCCGCGGTCCTGGCTGATCCCGCTCGGGTGTCCGCGCTGCTAGACCAGTGCTCCCCGCGGGCCCGCCACGTCGCCGAACGGCTGGCGGGCGGCCCTGCGCTCGGCGCCACGAACGATGCCGAGCGGCTGCTCGACGTCGGCGCCGCCCGCACCCCGGTCGAGGAGCTGCTGGCCCGCGGGCTGATCGTCGGTGTCGAGCCCGGCACCGTCGAGCTTCCCAGGGAGGTCGGCCTGCTGCTGCGCGGGGACCGGCCGGCGGGGGAGCTGCATCCGGCGCCGCCCGAGGTGGGCGGCCGGGCCGTGAGCGCGGACTCCGTCGACCCGTCCGCGGCGCTGGCCGCCGACGCCCTGGTGCGTGCTGTGACGACCCTGCTGACGGCCTGGGGAAGCACACCGGTGACGCCGCTGCGCTCGGGTGGTCTCAGTGTCCGTGACCTGCGCAACAGCGCGAGGCTGATGGATCTCCCGGAGCCGCACGCGGCGGTCGTCATCGAGACGGCGGCCGCCGCCGGCCTGGTGGACGCCACGCCCGGAACCGACGTCCAGTTCGTACCGACGAACACCTACGACCGGTGGTGCACCGAGCCGGTCGCGATGCGCTGGGCCATCCTGGCCGACGGCTGGCTGCGTTCGCCGTCGGCGTCCTGGCTGGTGGGCGGGCGTGACGACCGTGGTCGCCAGTACGCGGCGATGTCGTTCGACACCCGCCGCCCCGGTGTCGCCGAGCTGCGCGCCGAGGTGCTGCGCGCCGTTCTCGCGGCACCGGACGGGATCGCGCCGACCCCCGAGGCGGTCCGCGCTCGGCTCGGCTGGCATTCGCCCCGCCGGACCGGCGCGCTGTTCGACGGCGTGGTGGACGGGACACTCGTCGAGGCGGAGCTGTTCGGGTTCACCGGGCGCGGTGCGCCGAGCACGCTCGGGCGGCTGGTCGCGACCCGTGACGCATCCCAGGACGACCTCAGCCACCTGCTCGCGGACGCGATGGCCCCGTTGCTGCCGGAGCCGGTGGAGGAGCTGCTCATCCAGGCGGATCTGACCGCCGTCGCGCCCGGCCCGCTGGTCCCCCGGGTGGCGGCCGAGCTGGCCCGGATGGCCGACATCGAGTCGGCGGGCGCGGCGACCGTCTACCGCTTCACCGAGAGCTCGCTGCGCCGGGCGCTGGACGCCGGAAGCTCCGCCGAGGACCTGCATTTCCTGCTCGGCCAGCTCGCCCGCGGTGGCGTCCCGCAGACGCTGACCTACCTCATCGACGACACGGCCCGCCGGCATGGGCGGCTGCGTTCCGGGCCGGCGGCGTCCTACCTGCGCTGCGACGATACGGCGCTGCTCACCGAGGTGGTCGCGTCGCGCCACACCCAGGCACTGGCGATGCGCCGGGTGGCACCGACGATCGTCATCTCCGCCCTGCCGGTGGCCGAGCTGCTGGACGGGCTGCGCGCGGCCGGTTTCGCCCCGGTCGCCGAGGGGCCGGACGGGCGGATCGTGCTGCCCCGCCCCGAAATCCACCGGACGCCGGCCCGCATCCGGGTCGCCACCGCCGGGCCGACCGGGAACCGGGGCAACCAGCTGCGGGACGTCGTCCGGCTGGTGCGGCGCGGTGACGAGAGCGCGCGGGCCGCTCAGGCGGCGCGGGAGCTGGCCGGTGAGGAGCTCGCGTCGGTCCGCTCCGCTCCGCTCATCCTGGTGACACTGCAGGGTGCGGTGCGCGATGGCCGGCGTGTCCTGCTCGGGTACGTCGACCAGCAGGGAACACCCAGCGACCGGATCGTCCGTCCGTCGTCGCTGGACGGCGGCTGGCTGACCGCCTGGGACGAACGCAGCGCGGCCCCCCGCCGCTTCGCACTGCATCGGATCACCCGGGTCGCGGACCTCGACGGCTCGTTCGAAGGACCGCCGAGGCCACCGGCGCCGGAGACCGGCGACTGGGTGGTTCCGCCGATTGCCGATGCTGATGCCGACGCCGACCCAGCCGACGACGAGCCGGCCTGACCTTCCCGACGGGACTGGACCGGACCGGACCGGACTGGACTGGATCGGATCGGCGCCGGCGCCGGCGGGCGGACGGGCGGGGAGTGGGTGTTGGTTGCCGCTGGTTGTACCGTCGAGTGCGGTGGATGTGACAACAGCGGAAGGCGGTGGCGGGCTTTGCCGGATGGGCCCCTGATCGTCCAGTCGGACAAGACCCTGCTCCTGGAGGTCGATCACCCGCTCGCCGGGCGGGCCCGTGCGTCGATCGCGCCCTTCGCCGAGCTGGAGCGTTCCCCCGAGCACGTGCACACCTACCGGGTCACGCCGCTCGCGCTGTGGAACGCCCGCGCGGCCGGCCATGACGCGGAGCAGGTGGTGGACGCCCTCGTCCGCTACTCGCGCTATGCCGTCCCCAACGCGGTTCTCGTCGACATCGCCGACACGATGGACCGCTACGGCCGGCTCCGGCTGGAGAAGGACCCGGTGCACGGCCTGGTGCTGCGGGCGTTGGACCGCGCGGTCCTGACCGAGGTCACCAGGGCGAAGCGGGTCGCGCCCATGCTCGGCGCGCGCATCGACGACGACACGGTTGCGGTCCATCCGTCCGAGCGCGGCCGGCTCAAGCAGGCCCTGCTGAAGGTCGGCTGGCCCGCCGAGGACCTCGCCGGGTATGTCGACGGCGAGAAGCACCCCATCGAGCTGCGCCAGGACGGCTGGGAGCTGCGCGAATACCAGAAGGGCGCGGTCGCCGGCTTCTGGGAGGGCGGCTCGGGCGTCGTGGTGCTGCCCAGCGGCGCGGGCAAGACGGTAGTCGGCGCCGCCGCGATGGCCCAGGTCGGCGCGACCACGCTGATCCTGGTCACCAACACCGTCGCGGGCCGCCAGTGGCGTAACGAGCTGCTGCGGCGGACGTCCCTGACCGAGGACGAGATCGGCGAGTACTCCGGCGAGCGCAAGGAGATCCGGCCGGTCACCATCGCCACCTACCAGGTGATGACGGCCCGGCGGAAGGGCGAGTACCTGCACCTGGAGCTGTTCGGGGCGCGCGACTGGGGTCTCATCGTGTACGACGAGGTCCATCTGCTGCCGGCGCCGGTGTTCCGGATGACGGCCGACATCCAGTCGCGCCGCCGGCTTGGGCTCACCGCGACCCTCATCCGTGAGGACGGCCGGGAGGGCGACGTGTTCTCCCTGATCGGGCCGAAGCGCTACGACGCGCCGTGGCGCGAGATCGAGGCCCAGGGCTGGATCGCGCCCGCGGAGTGCACGGAGGTCCGGGTCACGCTCACCGACGACGAGCGGATGACCTACGCGGTCGCCGAGCCGGAGGAGCGGTACCGGATGTGCTCCACCGCGCACAGCAAGAGCGCGGTGGTGCGCCGGCTCGCCGAACGGCACGCGGATGACCGGGTCCTGATCATCGGCGCCTACCTGGACCAGCTCGACGAGCTCGGGCGCCTGCTCGACGCGCCGGTCATCCAGGGCTCGACCCGCAACAAGGAGCGGGAGCGGCTCTTCGACGCGTTCCGCAGCGGCGAGATCACGACCCTTGTGGTCTCCAAGGTGGCCAACGTGTCGATCGACCTTCCCGAGGCCGGGGTGGCGATCCAGGTCAGCGGCACCTTCGGCTCCCGGCAGGAGGAGGCCCAGCGGCTCGGCCGGGTGCTCCGCCCGAAGTCGGACGGCCGGTCGGCGCACTTCTACACCGTGGTCTCGCGGGACACCCTCGACCAGGAGTACGCGGCGCACCGCCAGCGCTTCCTGGCCGAGCAGGGCTACGCCTACACGATCGTCGACGCGGACGACATCGGCTGAGGGCCGGGACCCCTCGGCGCCGCCCGCCGGCTCAGCTCTCCGGCGGGCTCAGCTCTCCGGCGGGCTCAGCTGACCGCCGGCTCAGTCTTCCGGCGGGTCGATGAGCGCTGCCGGTGTGACCGTGACCGGGAACGGCCGGGTGGCGACCAGCCTGTCGTCACCGCGCACGACACCGGCCGGGACGTAGTCGGCCCCGACCAGCTCGAAGGCCTCGATGGTCGCCGAGTCGGGGTCGACCAGCCAGCACACCGGGATCCGGAACTCGCGGTAGAGGTCGAGCTTCAGGGTTCGGTCGTAGCGGCGGGTGCTCGCGTCGGCGATCTCGACCACCGCGAAAGGTGTCTCGGCGATCCGCCGCCGCGCCGGGTCGCCGACCGCGACGACGGCGATGTCCGGCACCAGCAGGCACCGCGGGGACAGCTCCACCTGGACGCTGGTGAACACCTGCGCGCCGGAGGTCGCCGTGTCGGTGAGCAGGGTCCTGAGCCGGTCCGTCACCCGTGCGCGCAGCGGCGTCGGCCACGGCCGGGCGACCAGGAGCCCGTCCAGGATCTCGACTCGCGCGGCATCGTGGACGATCTTGTCGAGGTCGGCGACGGTGACCGGCGGCGACGGCAGCACGAGACCTGGGCGATGGGCTCGTAGCGGAGCGGGAGCTTGTACCACGCTTTTCATCGTGCCTGTTGCTCCGTCCACTGTCGAAGTCTTACGGTCGCGACCCGCGGACGCCGATCTTACTACCGTTCGGTAACTTGATGGCAGGCCGTTCAGAGGAATGCGAAAGGGGCGGCCCGGCCGAAGCCGGAACCGCCCCTTCTGCTCGTCAGAGCGCGGGAACTGGACTCAGAAGTCCATCTCGCCGCCGCCGCCCGGCATGGCCGGGGCCTTGTCCTTCTCCGGCTTGTCGGCGATGACGGCCTCGGTGGTGAGGAAGAGGCCGGCGATCGACGCGGCGTTCTGCAGCGCCGAGCGGGTGACCTTCGCCGGGTCGATGATGCCGGTGGCGACCATGTCGACGTAGTCGCCGGTGGCCGCGTTCAGGCCGTGGCCGGTCGGGAGGTTGCGCACCTTCTCGACCACGACGCCGCCCTCGAGACCGCTGTTGAACGCGATCTGCTTGATGGGCGCCTCGAGCGCGAGCCGGACGATGTTCGCCCCGGTCGCCTCGTCACCGGTGAGCTCGAGCTTCTCGAAGGCGCTGGTGGACGCCTGCAGGAGAGCGACGCCACCGCCGGCGACGATGCCCTCCTCGACCGCGGCCTTCGCGTTCGAGACGGCGTCCTCGATGCGGTGCTTCTTCTCCTTGAGCTCGACCTCGGTGGCCGCGCCGACCTTGATGACCGCGACACCGCCGGCGAGCTTCGCCAGCCGCTCCTGCAGCTTCTCGCGGTCGTAGTCCGAGTCGGACTTCTCGATCTCGTTGCGGATCTGGTTGACCCGGCCCGCGATCTGGTCCGCGTCGCCAGCACCCTCGACGATGGTGGTCTCGTCCTTGGTGATGACGACCTTGCGGGCGCGGCCCAGCAGGTCGACGGTGGTGCCCTCGAGCTTGAGGCCGACGTCCTCGGAGATGACCTGGCCGCCGGTCAGCACGGCGATGTCGGTCAGCATGGCCTTGCGGCGGTCACCGAAGCCGGGGGCCTTCACCGCGGTGCTCTTGAAGGTGCCGCGGATCTTGTTGACGACCAGGGTGGCCAGGGCCTCGCCCTCGACGTCCTCGGAGATGATCGCCAGCGGCTTGCCGGCCTGCATGAYCTTCTCCAGGATCGGGAGGAGGTCCTTGACCGCCGAGATCTTGCTGTTGGCGATGAGGATGTACGGGTCGTCGAGGACAGCTTCCATGCGGTCGGTGTCCGTGACGAAGTACGGCGAGATGTAGCCCTTGTCGAAGCGCATACCCTCGGTGAGCTCGAGCTCCAGGCCGAAGGTGTTGCTCTCCTCGACGGTGATGACGCCTTCCTTGCCGACCTTGTCCATCGCCTCGGCGATCATGCTGCCGATGGCCGGGTCACCGGCGGAGATGGAGGCGGTGGAGGCGATCTGCTCCTTGGTCTCAACGTCCTTGGCGACGCTGATGAGCTCCTCGGAGACGCGCTCGACGGCGGCCTCGATGCCCTTCTTCAGGCCCATCGGGTTCGCGCCGGCGGCGACGTTGCGCAGGCCCTCGCGGACGAGTGCCTGGGCCAGGATCGTCGCGGTGGTGGTGCCGTCACCCGCGACGTCGTTGGTCTTCTTCGCTACTTCCTTGACGAGTTCCGCGCCGATCTTCTCGTACGGGTCCTCGAGCTCGATCTCCTTGGCGATGCTGACGCCGTCGTTGGTGATCGTGGGGACGCCCCACTTCTTCTCCAGGACAACGTTGCGACCCTTGGGGCCGAGCGTGACCTTGACAGCGTCGGCCAGCTGGTTCATGCCGCGCTCCAGGCCGCGCCGTGCCTCCTCGTCGAAGGCAATGATCTTCGGCATGGTGTCTGGGTCCTCCCAGGGGGATGGCAGTTCGATGGCCTGGCCACAACGACGCCCGCGACGGACGGCCCGACCCGGCTCCCCGCCTGAACGGGAGGACGACCAGGAAGCCTCGTCGTTTCAGCCTTTGGCACTCCCGTGGGGAGAGTGCCAGGTCCTGTTTAGCACTCGCCATGGGAGAGTGCAAGCGCGTGCCGCTCCGCGTGACGGTGTGGCGCGGGCACGCCGGCGGGGCCCGGCCAGCCCGCTTCCGGGCTCTGTGTCCGGCTCGGCGCGGGGCCGCCGCCGGCTCCGCTCTGACCGTCGGCGGGCTCCGCTCGGACTGGCCGTGCGGTCAGCCCAGCAGCCCTGATCTACGGCCGACATCCACTGCCGCTGTCCGATTCCGTACGCCCAGCTTGTTACGGATGCTCCGCAGGTAGGCCTTGACGGTTTCCGGGCTGACGACCAGCCGGGTGGCGATCTCGGCATTGGAAAGGCCCTGCGCCACCAGGTCGAGCACTTCGACCTCCCGTCGGGTGAGGCTGAACGCGGTCTGGTCCGCCGTCACCGTTTCGAACAGGCTGTCTTCGAGCAGCTGCTGAATGATGGCAATCCGCTCCCGGGCCAGCGGCGTGCTGGCCTGCTTGGCGAGTTCGTCCAGGTGGACGCCGATCTCCCACAGAGCCTGGATCTCCATCTTCAGGCGGAGCAGCCCACCGAGCCGGTCTGTCTGCGTGAACTGGGCGATCAGAGCCGCCAGGCGGCTTATGAACGACAGCGCTGTTCTGGTGGTCGCGGCCCCGATCTGACCGGATCGTCGGGCCAGGTAGAACACGAACAGCACACGGCCGTCGAACCGCAGGGGAACGGCCAGCACCGAGCGCATGCCTCCGCAGGCCGTGAGGTCCACGTCATCGGCGAGAGCCGGCATCACCCATCTGCCGCCTTCGACCAGGGTGTACCGGCCAAGCGCCACGGCCCGCCCACTGACCCCCTCGTTCGGCGGGATCGTGGCAGCAGGGAGCCTGCAGCTTCTTGCGCCGTTGACGCAGCGGATGCTGATGTTCCGGGTATGCGGCTCGACGTGTCCGCCTGCCACCAGGTCCACGCCGGTCCGGGCCCGCAGCCTGGTGACGACCTGGGTCAGGAACTGGTCGCGCCGGGCACTCTGGGTGTCTCGACCATCGTCGCCGGTTCTCTCGTTGCCTGTCCTGACGGTCACCTTGTACCTGCTCCTCGGTCGATCGGACGGCTGGTCGATCGGGTGGCGCAGGGCCCCAACAACCGGGACAAGTGACCGTGCGGAGCCGCCGGATTCGCTCACGCCGTGTTCCGGACGGTGTTCGGAACCGAGATTGATCAACATCTAGAAACGGTCAAAGCATAACAATCCGCTTCTGGCGTCGCTAAAACCGTGACCTGATCTGTGCTGTGTCGTACCGGTCTGCGGGGCGGAGCGGTTCGCCGCTCGTCAACCCATGAACCTTTTTGTTGGGAAGCAAGACGAACGAGGCCAGAACCTACGTGTTTTAGGGCTTCTCCAGGTACCCCAAAAAGGGGGTATTAAAACGGGCTCAACTTCCCGAGACTACGAATCCTCCTGCGCGAGCATCTGAATCACTCTGGATGGATGGATGTGCCTGCGCGGATGCGTTGGTTGTGGAGGGAACGAACTCCGGCGGAGGTCGGGTAATCCCTCCGATGAAATGTCAGAGATATCAGTCGACTGATATCAGAAGTGTACTGAACGGATAGTCGGTGGAAGGGGTGTGTATGGCGGTGGGCGCACCGCGGTGGCCCGGCGCGGATGAGCACGGTTCCCGGCTGGAAACCCGGTCTGACGAGCCGCGGACACAGCGCGGTGGCTTGTTCGCCCTGCTGGCAGGTGCCGCCACTACCCGTCCCTGGCGAGTGCTCACGATCGCCGGCCTGCTGCTGGTACTGGCGGCGCCATGGGCCGCGGGCATCTTCGGGCACCTGGCCGTGGGCGGGTTCTACGCGCCCGAAGACCCCGCGGCCCGGGCCGAGGCGCTGCTTGACTCCGAGTTTCCCGGCGCCCCGCCGAACGTGGCTGTCCTCCTCACCGCGGCCGGAGGCATCGACGGTCCCACCCCGGCCCGGCTGGGCCAGGACCTCACCACCCAGCTCTCCGGGGAAGCCGGTGTCACCGCGGTCGTCTCCTACTGGGGCCAGGCCGGTCGCAGCGAGCTGTTCCGGTCACGGGACGGTCGGTCCGCCCTGATCCTGTTCCGGCTCACCGGCACCGAGGACGAGGTCCAGAAAAGGCTCGACCAGCTGTACGAGAAGTACGCGCACCGAGGCCCCGGCGTACAGGTGACCTTCGGTGGCGCACCCGCGACGATGCGCGACGTCACCGAACGCGGCCGGGAGGATCTCGAACGGGCGGAGCTCGTCACCGCGCCACTCGTCTTCGCCGTCCTCCTCTACGCCTTCGGCGGTGTGACCGCGGCACTGCTGCCGGTGCTGGTGGGCGGCAGCGCGGTCATCGCCAGCATCGCGCTGTTGCGTGTACTGGCCGAGATGACACCGATCTCGGTGTTCTCGCTCAACCTCACCACCGCGCTCGGCTTCGCTCTCGCCGTCGACTACAGCCTGTTCATCCTGCGCCGGTTCTGGGAGGAGCAGCGCAACGGGCGCTCTCGGGCCGACTCCCTGCGGGTCAGCCTGCAGACCGCCGGACGCACCGTCCTGTTCTCCGGGGTGACCGTCGCGCTGTCCCTGACGGGAGCACTGCTGTTCCCGCTGCCGTACCTGCGTTCCTACGCGTTCGCGGGCGTCGCCGTGGTGATCACCTCGGAGGTCGCCGCGCTGCTCCTCCTTCCCGCCGCGATCATGGTCCTGGGGGATCGGATCGACGCCCGCCGACAGCGGTGGGCCGGGGTGGAACATCCGGCCCACCGCTCGGGCAGCACGGCGGGCACCCTCGGCAGGCGGGATCGCCGGGGGCGGGCCGGTCGCCGGGCGCGGCGCGAGCCCGGGGCTGTCTGGGCCGGTATCGCGCGGATGGTGATGGCACGTCCCCTGCTGTTCGGCGGCGCGGCCGTCGCGGTGATGCTGATCCTGGCGGCACCGCTGCGGGATCTGACAGTGGCGCTCGCGGATGACACCGTCCTGCCGGCGACGTCCGAGTCGCACATCGTCAACGACGCCATGCGAGATGACTTCGCCATCTGTCTGCCGTGCCAGATCCCGCTCGTCGTGCCCGGGGTGGACGCCCGCGATCCGATTGCCGCGGCCCAGCTCAGTGGCTATGCCGTCGCGGTGTCGGCGGTGCCGGGAGTGGCCCGGGTCGACACGGCGGCCGGAAGCTTCGCCGGCGGGCATCAGGTGATGCCGGCACCGGCGGACGGTGGTTCGTTCATCGGGGTGCACGGCGGGGCGTGGCTTTCTCTGTGGCCCGATCACCCGGACGCCGTCTCCGCCGAGACGAGGGAGATGATCGGGCGGATACGCGCGGTGCCATCCCCTTTTCCGGTCTACGCCGGTGGAATCGCTCCCCACCTGCTGGAAACGCGGGACAAGGTGGTTCGCAGCCTGCCCCGTGCCGTCGGCATGGTGGTGCTGGTGACCTTCGTCCTGTTGTTCCTTTTTACCGGCAGTGTCGTTCTGCCGATCAAGGCACTGGTCCTCAACGCGCTCAATCTGGCGGCCGTGCTCGGTGTTCTCGTCCTGGTCTTCCAGGAGGGGCACGTCGGGGTGCTGACCGAAGGCCTGCAGATCTCGGGAACGACGGAGCTGACCAGCCCGGTGCTGATGTTCTGCATCGCGTTCGGGCTGAGCATGGACTACGAGATCTTCCTGCTCTCCCGGATCCGGGAGGAGTATCTGCGCACCGGGAACAACGCCCGGTCGGTCGCACGTGGTCTGGGCTCCACCGGCCCGTTGATCACGTGTGCGGCACTCGCCCTGATCGTCGTCATGATCGGCGTGGCGACCTCGGAGATCAGCATCATCAGGATGGTCGGGGTGGGTCTCGCGGTCGCCGTCATTCTCGATGTGACCGTCGTGCGCGCGATCCTGGTCCCGGCGTTCATGGCACTGGCGGGCGACTACAACTGGTGGGCCCCGCGGCCGATGCGCCTGCTCCACGAGCGGTACGGACTCCATGAAGGACACCCCGAGGAAACGGGGGAGCGGGCGGAATCAGAATTTTTGCCGCGCCCGGCTCGATGGAATTATCCGGTACGGGCTGGGAGCGGTTTTCGTGCGTTCCACGGCTGGGATCGGTACCCGTCGGTGGAAATCTCCGAAGTGTACCGAGAACCGAGTTCAAGTCGCCCCGAAGAGAGTTCGGCGAAGGTGTCTGAATTGTTTTCCGAGGAGGAGTCGTGGGCATTGTCCGGGCGCTGACGGTGGGGGAGGGTATAGCCCTCTTCCTGGGTACCCTTGATCATTCCGGGAATGTGGGTACCCGGCGGGTCTACGCGCTGACGTTACGGCAGCTACGCGACTATCTCGGCGCCGGGGCGCCGCTTGCGGTGCTTGACGAGCCGGGTGCGGCGAGTGCGCTGGCGGTCTGGTTCACGGGCCGGTGGGGGCAGCGCGCACCGGCGACGTTCAACCGCAACCTCGACACGCTGCGCTCGGCGGCCGGTTACTGGCGTGACCAGGGCTGGATCGTCACCGAGCCGACTGCCGAGGTGCGCCGCCGCGGTCGAGCCCCCGCACAGACCCGGACGCTGTCCCGCGCAGCGGTCGCGGAACTCGTCACCCGAGAGAACGTCGACCTGCGCGAACGGGTGCTGTGGTGGATGTTGTACGAGACCGCCGCCAGGGCTTCGGAGGTCCTGGCCCTCGACGTCGAGGATCTGGATCTGCGGCACCGGTGCGCGCCGGTGCATCGCCGACGCAACGCCGTGGCCGTGATCATCTGGCGGGCCGGGACCGCCCGGCTGCTGCCACAGCTGCTGATGGGCCGCGAGGCGGGGCCGGTGTTCCGCACCGACCGTGGCACCCGGCTGGCCTACCGGCGCGCCGCCGACATCTTCAACACCGCGACCGACGGAGCGACGCTGCACCAGCTTCGCCACTCGGCGCTCACCCACGCCGCCGAGGACGGGGCGAACACCTCGACACTGCTGGCCTACTCGGGGCTCACTTCGGTCGCCTCGCTTGCCCGGTACACGCGCCTGTCAGCCAGGGCGCTGGCGCAATGGCAGCTGGGCGACGAAGCCGGGCCTCAACCCGGCGGCGCCTYCCGCGGCGGCCCGGGGCGGTCCCGCGGTGACGCGCCCCGGCGTGAGGCGCCCCGGCGTGAGACGAGCACCGCCCGGGGGAATCGCTGACTGGGAAGGCACCCGAAAACGCGCTGTCCGCCTCCGAGGTGCGGCTTCGAAGGCGGACAGAGGCGGCGTGGTCTACGCGGCCGGGGTGTCGGTACCGCGCAGGATGTACAGGTCGTCACCGAAGACCGCGGTGATCTGGATCTCGCCACCGAGCGCGTCGACGTACCGGGCGATGACGTCGATGGTCGACACCTCGCCGGACTCGATCTGCGAGACCCGGCTTTTGCTGATGCCCATGCGTTCGGCGACCTCGGTCTGGGTGATACCAAGGTGCCTGCGACGCTCCGCGAGGCGATACCCGTCGATGTAGGCCTGATTGCGTCGACGGGCCTCGGCCAGTGCCTCCGCGCCGCCGGCATTGGAGATCAGCTCAGCGCGGACGTCGCTCCACTTGGGAAACTTTGTCATGACCGGCCCTCCTCGGCTTCCCGTTCCTTCGCGTACTCGACGTACAGCTCTTCCGCCAGCGGAATCGCCCTGCGGTACCAGCCAGACCAGTCGCCCGACTTGTCCCCGCCGACCAGCAGGATCGCCGAGCGCCAAGGGTCGAATACGAAGATGATCCTGATCTCGGACGTGCCGGCGGAAGGCGGTCTGAGCTCCTTCAGATTGTGGATCTCGGAGCCGGCCAGGCGGTCGACAAGCGGGCGGCCAAGGCTCGGCCCCGCGTCAGCAAGCCGGTCGATCGCGTCGGCGACGAGGGCCCTGGACCTCGGATCAAGCCCGTCGATCCAGCTCAGGCACTCACGCGTGACGCGGATCTCCCACTCACCCACATCCGGAGTTTAGTAAATCCTTGACCGTGTGCCCGCCTGGCCGCCGTGGTCCAAGCCGTGGTATCAGCGTGCGGTGGATCAGTCGTCGCCGAGGCCGGCGGCCTCGAAGGCGGACAGCGACGGCCGGATCGTCGCGGTCGGGCCACCGGTGGGCACCAGCGGGTCGAGCGTCTTGAGGCCGTCACCGGTGTTGTAGATGACGGTCTCGACGTCCGGGTCGAGGCGGCCTTCGTCCAGCAGGCGGCGCAGGCAGGCGACGGTGACGCCGCCGGCGGTCTCGCCGAAGATGCCCTCGGTGCGGGCGAGCAGGCGGATGCCGTCGACGATCTGCTCGTCGGTGACGTCCGTGATCGCGCCGCCGGTGCGGCGGGCGACGTCGAGGGCGTACGGGCCGTCCGCCGGGTTGCCGATCGACAGTGACTTGGCGATGGTGGACGGCTTCACCGGGGACACCGTGTCGACGCCGCGGGCGAACGCGGAGGCGACCGGGTTGCAACCGGCGGCCTGGGCGCCGAAGACCTTGTACGGGGTGGGCTCGACCAGGCCGAGCTTGCCCAGCTCACCGAAGGCCTTGTCGACCTTGGTGAGCAGCGACCCGGACGCGATCGGGACGACGACCTGGCCGGGGAGCCGCCAGCCGAGCTGCTCGGCGACCTCGTACCCGAGCGTCTTCGAGCCCTCGGCGTAGAACGGCCGCACGTTGACGTTGACGAACGCCCACTCGTACTCGCCGGCGAGCTCGCTGCACAGCCGGTTCACGTCGTCGTAGTTGCCCTGGATGGCGACGAGCGTGCCGCCGTAGACCGCGGTCGACACGGTCTTGCCGGCTTCCAGGTCGTGCGGGACGAGCACGATCGAGCGCAGCCCGGCGGACGCCGCGTGGGCGGCCACCGACTGGGCGAGGTTGCCGGTGGACGCGCAGGCCACGGTGGTGAAACCGAGGTCACGGGCGGCGGTGAGGGCCACCGAGACGACCCGGTCCTTGAACGAGTGCGTCGGGTTGGCGCTGTCGTCCTTCACCCACAGGGTGCGCATGCCCAGCTCGGCGGCCAGCCGCGGCGCGGGGCGCAGCGGCGTCCAGCCGGCACCCAGCGAGACCCGCCGCTCGGCGACGTGCCCGGAGGGCAGCAGCCCCACGTAGCGCCACAGGTTCTGCGGGCCGGCCTCGATCGACTCGCGGGTGACCCGGCGCAGCCGGTCCTCGTCGTAGGCGATTTCGAGTGGCGCAAAACACTCCACACAGACGTGCGTCGGCGACAGCGGATAGGTGGCTCCGCAGTGGCGACAGGACAGCGAAACAGCGGGGTTCGCGGTATCCGGGCTCGGGAGAGTGGCGCGCTCGGGCGCGAGAGTCATGCGTGAACTCCTCATCTTTCCCGGGCGCCGGCTGCGTCCCGGGTCGGAATTAGCACCTGCCGCGCAGGGTCGCGTCGGTGGTTGCCGGGGCTTCGCTGGGCCGTTCCCTCTGCCCCTCTGGATGAGCCAGATGAAGTTGTCTGTCCGTACTGTAGTCCGCGTGTGGGCGGGTGTGCACCGTAGTTTGTGGGGTCGGACGGGCGTCACGAACTGAGGGAGACGTAAGCGTGCCTGTACGGATCGTCTATACCGATCTTGACGGAACGATGGTCGGCCCGCGTGGATGCTTCTTCCGCTCCGAGGGCGGGGCCAGCACCCTGGAACCGGCCCGCGCGCTGGTGGATCTGCATGAGGCCGGTGTCGCGCTGGTCCTGGTCTCGGGGCGGACGCGGCCGCAGCTCGTGGAGGCCGCCGGGATCTTCGGCGCGGACGGGTTCATCGGGGAGCTGGGCGCCATCGTCGGGTGGACCAGCGGAACCTGGCTCGACAGCGAGATCCTGCGCGGGGCCATGCCGGATTCCTACGCGCAGGTGCCGGAGAGCCTGCTCGACGAGCTGATCCGGCTTCACCCCGGTCGCCTCGAGCTGCATTCGCCCTGGCACGCGGGCCGAGAGATCGACGTCATGCTGCGCGGCAAGATCAACGTCGCCGAGGTGGACGAATGGCTCGCCGAAACCGGTTTCGGCTGGCTGAGCATGCGTGACAACGGGCTGGTCTCGCCGGCGAACATGCCCGACCTCGGTGAGATACCTCACGTATATCACCTGGTGCCGGACGGTGTCAGCAAGGGCGAGGCGGTGGCCTACGACCTCAAGCGGCGCGGGATCGACCCGGCCGACGCCATCGCCATCGGCGACTCGGCCAGTGATCTGGAGATGGCTCGTTCGGTGGGCCGGATGCATCTGGTGGCCAACGCGGTGCGCCATCCCGACATCGCCGAACTGCTCACCAAGCACGACAACGTGGTGGTCGAGTCGGACGCGGTCGGGCTGGGCTGGGCAAGCGCCGTCCGCAGCGCCATCGACAGCCGGTAACAACTGGTAATAGTCGGTAACGACTGGTGATGAACCCGACACCCCCGTGCGGGGGTGTCGGGGCAGCCCGATAGCCCCGCCGTGCGGGGATGACACCCCGACAGGGCGCTCGATGTCCTACGCTCCGCTGTGTGCGTCACATGCCGGGCATCGGGGAGCTCGCGGCGCAGGCCGGTGCCGGCTCGTTCCAGGCCGACCTGCTGGTCGCGTCGAACCGGGGTCCGGTCTCCTTCGCGGTCGGGGATGACGGCCTGCTGATCCCTCGGCGCGGTGGCGGCGGGCTGGTCAGCGGCCTCGCCCAGGTCGTGCAGGACGCACCCGAGGACGGCGGCGAGCTGCTGTGGGTCTGTACCGCGCTCAGCGAGGCCGACCGCCGGGCGGCCCGCTCGGCGCCGGGCGGCCGCATCGACCAGGCCGGCTACGACACCGGCGGTGCCTCGGTCCGCATGCTCGACCTGGACCGGGTGCTGTTCGACCGCGCCTACAACGCGGTCGCCAACCGGACGCTCTGGTTCGTCCTGCACCTGTTGCACTCGCCGTCGACGGAACCGAGCTTCGGTGCGTCGTTCCGGCAGGACTGGGCAGCCTACGAGGACTACAACGCCGCCTTCGCCGAGGCGCTCGCCGAGCAGGCCGCGCCGGGGGCGTGCGTCCTCGTCCAGGACTATCACCTGACGCTGGTGCCGGCGCTGCTGCGCGCGATCCGGCCGGATGTGCGCATCGCCCACTTCAGCCACACACCCTGGTCGCCGCCGCAGTACTTCCGGATGCTGCCCGACTCGGTGGCGGCGGCCATCCTGCGGGGCATGCTCGGGGCCGACCGGCTCGGTTTCCTCGCCCCCGCCTGGGCGGAGGCCTTCCGGGAGTGCTGCGCGGAGATCCTGGGCGCGACAGTCGAGGGCGATGCGGTCACGGCCGGCGGGCGCACGGTCCGGACGAGTCTCTACCCGCTCGGTGTGGACGCCGCCGAGCTGCGGGACCGCGCCACCCGGCCGGATGTGCAGGAGCGGGTGGCCGAGCTGCGTGAGCTGGCCGGTGGCTGCCGGCTGGTGGTGCGGGTCGACCGCACCGAGCTGTCGAAGAACATCGTCCGCGGGCTGGACGCCTATCGCGAGCTGCTGCGCACACATCCGGAATGGCACGGGCGGGTGATGCATCTGGTCTGCGCGTACCCGTCGCGGCACGATCTGCCCGAGTACCGCGAGTACACCGCGGCCGTGCAGCGCATCGCGGCGGAGATCGAGGCCGAGTTCGGCACCGAGAGCTGGCTGCCCGTGCACCTGGAGATCAGCGACGACTTCCCGCGCTCGCTGGCCGCGATGAGCCTGGCGGACGTCCTGGTGGTCAACCCCATCCGGGACGGGATGAACCTCGTCGCGAAAGAGGGGATGGTGGTCTCGACGGAGAACGCCGTTCTCATCCTCTCCCGGGAGGCCGGCGCCTGTTCGCAGATGTCCGCCGACGCCCTGGTGGTGAACCCGTTCGACGTCACCGCCACCGCGGAGGCGATGCACACCGCGCTGACCATGGACCCGGCGCAACGGTGCGCCCGGACCGGGCGGCTCGCCGCGATCGCCGCGCAGCTGCCGCCGCGCGCGTGGTTCCGTGCGCAGCTCGACGAGATCGCCGACCAGCGCGGCTAGCTCCTCGACTCCGCCGCCGGGCCCGGTAGGTGAGGGTGCCGGGCCCGGTAGGTGAGGGCAGCAGGCAGGTCAGGGCCAGGATCAGGGCATCAGCCGGTCGGCCAGGACCTCCAGCAGCGTGACCATGCCGGCCGGGCCGTCGACGACCAGATCCGCCCGCAGGCGCAGTGCGTCCGGCACCTCGGGGCTGTCACTGCACACGGTGACGCCACCCACGCCGCTGGCCCGCAGCTCGTCGACCGCCTCGAACGCGGGCAGGTCGCCCAGGTCGTCACCGGCGACCAGCACCGACCGGGCCCCGCGCTCGGCAACCAGTGCCCGCAGCGCCCGGCCCTTGTCATGACCGGGTGGGCGCAGCTCCAGCACCCGCTTACCGGGCGCGGCCTCCAGACCGTGGTCCTGGGCCAGCCGGCTCAGGGCCGGCGTCAGCGCGGCGAGCGTGGCGTCCGGGTCGGCGGTCCGCCGGACGTGCACGACCAGGGCGTGCTGCTTGTCCTCGACGGACGTCCCGGCCGGGGCATCCTGGAGTGCCTCGGTGAGGGCACCGCGCAGGGTGCCCACCCCGGGCAGCGGCTCCGGGCTGGTGGTCTGCCCGGTCTCGGCGTCCCAGCGCTGCAGCCCGTACTGGCCGAGGACGAGCAGCCGGCCGAGGTCGGCGAACCGCGCCGCCTCGGTGAGCTGCAGGACGGCGTCCACCGGCCGGCCGGTGATGATCGCCACGGTGCCGACCCGGCGGGCGATCCGGCTCAGCGCCGCCATGGCGCCCGGGGCGGGCACGGCGTCCCCGGGCCGGGACACGATCGGTGACAGGGTGCCGTCGTAGTCGAGCGCGACCAGGGCGTTCTCCGGCGCGGTCAACAGGGCGGCCAGACCGGCGCCGCCGGCCGGGGTGCGCGGGGTCGGCGGGGATTCCACGGTGGCGGGCGCGGCCCGGCCGGTGGGCGGCGAGGTCGAGGATTCGGTCACGATCGCTCCCGGTCGCATGCGGTGGGTGGTGGCGGGCCGGCTGCCGTCAGGGCTGGTCGCCGGCAGGAAAGTCCCTGGTGATGACCAGGATGAGGGTGTCCGTCTCGATGATTCGCGTCTCGGCGCGGGGGACCATGCGATCAATCCCGGGGACGGTCTCCAGCAGGGTGCGAGCGGCCTCGGCGTCCTCGGGGTCGTAGAAGACGGTCGTGACCGGGACGTTGTACTGGCCCACGTAGTTGCCGGTCCGTTCGACCTTGAAGCCGGCGGCCTCCACCTTGTCGGCCGCGCGGTCGGCGAGTTTGGCGATCCGGGAGTTGTTCAGCACGATGACGGGCGCGAACGCGTGCGGCCCCGCCGGATCGGACCCGGGTTTCGGTGTCGCCGCGGCAGTGGTCGGTGCCGGTGGCCGGGTCGTGGCCTCATCGGTGGGCTCCGCCGGCCTGGTGGACGGGGCGGGAGCGGTGGAGGCGGCGGACTCGGCCGGCTCGGGCGGGCTCGTCCGCTCGGCGGACTCGGTCCGGATGGGGCTCGCCCCCGCGGCGGTGACGTCGTCATCGCTGTCGGACTGGGGGTTGAACAGGTTCACCAGCAGGATGCCGGCGAGCACGGCCAGCACGGACACGGCGATGGCGGCTGCCATGCGCAGGCGGTCACTACCGCGGGTTCGGTAGGGGCGGGAGCCACTGGGCACGGGGCTCTCCTCAGGCGTCGTCGGGACCGTCGCCGCCGGGCGCGCCGGCGTCGTCCAGGGCGCCGGCGCGGGCGCGCCGGCGTTCGTCAAGCAGCCGCTGCAGCCGGTTGACGAGCATCGGCTCGGCGGCCAGCGCGGCTGGTGACTTGATCAGTACATGCAGCTTCTGGTAATAGCGGGTCGACGACAGACCGAACTCGGCCTGGATGGCGGCATCCTTGGGGCCGGTGTGCACCGGCCACTTCTTCTCGAACGCCAGCATCCGGGCATCCCGCTCGCTCAGGCTGCCGCCGCCCATCGCCGGGCCGGAATCGGCAGCGTCCGATCCGGGGGCGGGGGGCACGGCGAACCTCCTTGCGGGGCGGCAGCCTCGCTGGGGAGGCAGGGACGCCGCCCACTATTTCATCCCGTGGGTCCCACATCCCGGTTCGTTCCTCCGGACACACCGGGCGCGTCGGCCCTCAGTGGCCCATAGCGTCGACGGCCCCCAGCGTCGACGGCCTGTGGCGTCGACGGCATCGGCCCAGTGCCGCTGGCCCATACCGCGCAGGCGGGGCGACTCATACCGTTGAGCGGTGCTACCGCATGAGGAGACGGCAGGCCCCGAAGAGGGGGCCGGGGGTGAGTCCCGCCGGTTCGCCCGCACGCCGGAGGACTTCGAGTGCCTGGTGTGCGGGGCGGCGGTCCGGGGTGACGGCTACACGAACCACTGTCCGGCCTGCCTGTGGTCGCGGCATGTGGACGTCCACCCCGGCGACCGCGCGGCGGCGTGCCGGGGGCTGATGCGCCCGGTCGCGGTGGAGATGCGGGCCAGGGACAGCATCCTGACCCATCACTGTGTGGACTGCGGCCATCGGCGCCGCAACCGGACCGCGCCGGCGGACGCCGAGGCCGCCCTGTTCGCGCTGGCCAGGATGGTCGCGGAGGAGGTCGGTCGACACGGGCCGGAGCCCGCCGGCCCGCAGCGCGGGGGCCAGCAGGTCAGGGGTACAGGCCCCGGGTCCGGTGCGCCTCGGCGACGCGGGCGACGCCGATGATGTGGGCCGCGGTGCGCAGACTCACCCGCCGCTCGCGGGCCAGCGCGGAGACCTCCCGGTAGGCGCGCAGCATCAGCTCGCGCAGGCGGTCGTTCACCTGGTCCTCCGACCAGAAGTACGCCTGGATGTCCTGCACCCATTCGAAGTAGGAGACGGCGACGCCGCCGCCGTTGGCGAGGATGTCCGGCACGATCACCGTGCCGTTCCCGGTGAGGATCCGGTCGGCCTCCGCCGTCACCGGTCCGTTCGCGCCCTCGACGATCAGTGGCGCCTTGACCCGGTCGGCGTTCCCGACGTTGATCACACCTTCGAGCGCCGCGGGGACCAGCATGTCGACGTCGAGCTCGAGCAGCTCGTCGTTGGTGATCGTGTCGGTGCCGGGGTAGCCGACGACCGTGTCGCCGCCGCGGGCCACGTGCCGGATCAGCGCGGTCGGGTTGAGCCCGGCGCTGTTGTGGACGCCGCCCTTGACGTCGGACACCGCGACCAGGCGGCAGCCGGCGTCGTGCAGGTACTGGGCGGCGAGCGCACCGACCTTGCCGAAGCCCTGCACGGCGACCGTGGTCTCCCTGGGCTCCTTGTCGAGCTCTCGCAGCGCGGCGAACGCCGCCAGCTGGACGCCACGGCTGGTGGCCCCGGCCCGCCCGGCGGACCCGCCGATCGACAGCGGCTTGCCGGTGACCACGCCCGCGGCGGTGTGGCCGGTGTGCGTGGAGTAGGTATCCATGATCCAGGCCATGGTCTGCTCGTCGGTGCCGACGTCCGGGGCCGGGATGTCCTTGTCCGGCCCGATCAGCGGCACCAGCTCGGCCGCGTACCGCCGGGTCATCCGCTCACGTTCCTGCCGTGAGAGCAGGCCCGGCTCGACGGCGATCCCGCCCTTCGCCCCGCCGTAGGGGATCCCCATCAGCGCGCATTTCCAGGTCATCCACATGGCGAGGGCCTTGACCTCGTCAAGATCGCAGGATGGGTGGTAGCGCAGGCCGCCCTTGGCGGGCCCGCGCGCCAGGTTGTGCTGGACCCGGTAGCCGGACAGGACGAGCAGCTGCCCGTCGTCGCGCAGCAGCGGCACCGAGACGGAGATCGATCGGCGCGGGGTGCGCAGCAGGTCGTGCATGCCGTCGTCCAGGCCCAGGTGGCGGACGGCGTCGGCAAGCTGCACGCACGCCGTGTCCCAGGCGGAGCCGGTCCCGAGGATCACAGAGCACCTCCGTGACTTCTGCTGTCGGGCAGCGTCCAGGGCGGGTGACGCTTGGCCATCGGGACGCCGAGCCGGTGATGTAACGCTAGGTAGCGAAGCGTACTCGCATGGCGATGACTTTCTCACGCCGGTACCTGCCGTGCCGGCGCGGCAGGTACTTTTCGGCAGATGCGACGTGCCTGGGTGAGTCCGTTCGGCCGGTCGCTGTTCGGCCGCCCGCTGCTCGTCCGCTGGGTACTGAGCCGTGCGGTGCTCCTCGTGCTGGCGCTGGCCGGGCAGGTGTTCGGCGCGCAGCAGAGCGTTCTCGGCGATGTGGATCTCTACCGGGACTGGGGGCACACGCTCGTCGCGCAGGGGCAGGTTCCCGGTGACGAGAAGTGGCAGTACCCGCCGGGCGCCGCGATGGTGCTGGCACTGCCGGCCGTGCCGAGGGAACTGCTGGGTGTCCCGTACGAGGTCTCGTTCTACCTGCTGATCCTCGGGCTCGACGCGGTCGTGACCTGGGCGCTGGCCCGGCGTTCGCGCCGCGCGGCGGACTGGTGGCTACTGGGCACCCTCGCGCTGGGCCCGGTCACCGTGGCCCGTTTCGACCTGGTGCCCGCCGCCGGTGCGCTCGCGGCCGTGCTCGCGCTGGGCCGCGGTGGCAGTGGCTCTGGTCCCAGCTCGGGCCCCGGCCCCGGCGGCGACCGCGACCGGTTCGGTCGCTTCGGTGGATGGGTGGCCTTCGGCGCCGCGGTGAAGGTGTGGCCGGGGCTGCTGCTCGTCGCCCTCGGCCGTCGGCACGCGGCCCCGGCGCGGTGCGGGTGGATCGCGGCCGGTGCCGCGGCCGTGGTCGCCGGGCTGTCCGCGGTGCTCCTGACCGCCGGCTGGTGGCACGGCGCGCTCGGCTTCCTGGACGCACAGCGGGCCCGGGGCCTGCAGGTCGAGGCGGTACCGGCCACACCCTTCGTGGTGGCCGCGATGTTCGGGGCCGGCTCCGGCCCGACGTACTCCTACGGGTCGCTCCAGTTCGACAGCCCGGCCGCCCGGGGTGTCGCCTCCGCGTGTTCTCTCGTCGAGATGGCTCTGATCGGTGTGGCGGCGGTGTGGTGGTGGGGACGCCGGCCGCGGGAGAAAGAGGCGCGACCCGCGGCTGCAACCGCGGCCGGGACCGCGGGCCGCGCCTTGGCGGCGGTACTCATCATCATGATCACGTCACGGGTGCTGAGCCCGCAGTATCTGGTCTGGCTGCTTGCGCTGGCCGCGGCCCAGCTCGCCTGCACCGGCCCGGCGCCGGACGGCCCCGGGCAGCCGGGCGGTTCGGTCAGCCAGCCGGACGGGCACCCTCTCGGCCGACTGCCCGGACGGCGAGGCTGGCGGCAACGGTGGTGGCAATGCTGGCGGCGGGGTGGGCTGTGGGCCGGCCGGCGGGACCTGACGGTGCTGCTCGTGGCCGCCTGCGTGCTGACGCAGATCGTCTACCCCTGGCGGTACAACGATGTCGTGCAGGGCCGGGTCGTCGGTGGGCTGCTGCTGATCGCGCGGAACCTGCTGCTTGTAGTAGCCGCGTGGTATGCGCTGCGGGCTACCGCCGGCGGGCCGCGCGCCGCTGGACCCGCGGTGCCGCCGCCGCCAGCGCGAGCAGAACCAGTGCCGCCGCGGCTACCGCGCCAGGTGCCCCGGCTCGGCCGAGCAGCCGCCAGGTTGCGGCGAGCGGGGACAACGTCGCGGCACACAGCCACACCGACGTGACCACGACCAGTGCGAGCACCGCCCTGGTCCGTCGGTCGAGCGCGGCGAGCGCGACGAGCGCTGCCAGGAACGGCACGCTGAGCGCGAGATACCACGGGTAGAGCACCGGGGAACCGAGAGCCACGGCCATCCCGCCGTAGCCCACGACGGCCAGATCATCCCGGTGTCCGCTTGCGGGCGGCCTTGACCAGGCCCGCAACAGGAGCCAGCCGACGATGAGACCAGCCGTGAGCAGGGTCAGGGCGCGGGTGGCCCGCAGCAGGCTGTCGTCCGTGACATCCAGCCCGACCAGGTGGCCCAGCGCACCGGCCGCGGTCGCGAGGATCGACGCCGGAGCCACACCCGTCTCGAGCTTGCCGGACGTCGCCAGCGCGCCGAGCCAGGTCGGCCCGAAGCCGCCCGCGGCACTGGCGGCGACCACCGCGATCGTCCCGGCGGCGACGTCCGCTCCCAGGGATCGTCGCCATCCGTCCCGGGCGTGGGCGACCACGAGCCAGGCGACCCCGAGGAAGGCGGTGGCCTTGACGCTCCCGGCGAGGCAGGCCAGGGCCACGGCCGCCGCGCCGAGCAACAGGTCATGGTGCCTGGGGGAGGGCCGCTCGCGGATGCGCATCCGGTCGACGACCAGTGCGGCCGCGAGCAGTGCCGCGGCGAGCGCGTCCAGGTGCGCTCCACCGATCAGATGGATGATCACGAACGGATTGGCCGCGAGCAGGACGAGCACGATCGAGGCGTAGGAGTCCGCGGGGCCGGGTTCCGTGCCCGTGCCGGCGGGTGAGCTCGCCGCGGTGAGCGAACCCGTCCCGGCGGTGAGTGGGCCCGGCCTGCGCCACAGGCGCAGCATCAGCAGGACGAGGGCAACAGTGGAGACCACGGCGATGATCCGCAGCACGACCGTCACGTTGGCTGGGCCGGACCCGAGAGCGTTCCCGACCGCCGCCGCGAACCGTTCCACACCCACGGCGAGCCCGCCGTAGGGAGCATGTGTCTCGCGCCACCGGGGGTCGACGGCGGCGACGAACGCCGCGCCCGCCGTTCCGGCCGCCTCCGGTGAGAGCAGATCGCCGATCCCGTGGGTCGCCGGATCCAGCCCGTACCGGGCGAGCTCGCCCTGGGCCGCGTAGGCGTAGACGTCCCGGCTGAACAACGGAGGGCCAACCGCGAACGGGGTTGCCCACGCGAGGGCGGCGACGGCGGCCGTCCGGGCCGGGAGCGCGTGACGCAGCGCGTGCCGCAGCAGGATGACCCAGGTCAGGCAGAGGGCGATCACGGCCAGCACCGCTGTGGCCGCAAGCACGCCCCTGACCGTGTCCGAGGGGGGCGCGGATGGGAGAATTCCCCACCAGGACGACGGGTCGCTGGCCTGTGGGTCCCTGGGGCCGAGCCGGGCCTCGCCGACCATGGCGATGATCGCGGCGATCGTGCCCGCCACGATCAGTCGCCGCCCTGGCGGCGTGCCTGCTCTGCGGCCGGCCGGGGCACCCGCAGTGTCGGCAGCGGTGGCGTCGGCTGCGCTGGCTGCGTCGGCGGTGCGGGTGGCGCTGGCTGCGTCGGCGGTGCCTGTGCCGGTGGCGCTGGCTGTGGTGCCGGTGGTGTCGGTGGCGCTGGCGGTGTCAGCGGCGAAGATGTCGACGCTGTGTCCGTGCGTGTTGATCAGGGTGCCGGTGGGGCCGGCCGTGTGAGCCTGGGAGGTGGCGGGTGGGCCTGCTGGCGACGCCTGATCCGCCGCTCGGGACCACCACCGGCGAAATCCCGGAATCGCCCGAGCTGGCGCGCCACAGTGGGACCGGTCGTCGCCACGACTCACTCCCGCAGACCTCCTGCCTCGCCGTGGGCCCTCGTCGCCGTAGCCGGCTGGCCGAGGCGGCAGCGGCGCTGGGCACCGCGGTGGTGCGCAGGCCCTGGCTGCTGACCGCCGTGCTCTGTCTGATCTCGGTGTGCTTCGACGTGACCGGCCCGGACACTCCMGCTCAGGAGTATCGGGTCTGGCTGTTCGAGCACGGCGGAGCGCTTCTGTGGGACGACGGTTGGTACGGCGGCCATCCCATACTCGGTTACAGTGTGCTCTTTCCCCCGCTGGGTGCCCTGCTTGGGGTCCAGACCATCGGGGTGCTGGCGTGTGTCGCCTCGACCGCGATCGTGACGAGGCTGCTGCGTGGGCCGGGGGGCCGCCGCGGGCATGATCTGGCGCTGGTGTGGTTCGCGGTCGCGACCGTGGCCAACCTGGTCGTCGGCCGGATGCCGTTCGCGCTCGGCATGGCCTTCGGTGCCCTCGCGCTGGTCGGCGCGAGGGAGCGCAGGGTCTGGCTGGTGTGGCTCGGCGCGGTGTTGTCGTCGCTGGCGTCGCCGCTTGCCGCCGGCTTCGTGCTGATGGTCGGCCTGGCTCTGCTCGGGTCGCTGCCGCGCCGGGTGCTCGCCGGGTTCCTGGGCGCGACCGCGGGGATCATCGTCGCGCTGGCCTTCCCCGACGAGGGCTACCAGCCGTTCCCGGCTGTCACGTTCATCTCCTTGCTGGCCCTGATCGGGTGCGGGCTGCTGCTGGTGCCGAAGGAGCGGCGGGCGGTCCGCAACGGTCTGCTGCTGTGGGCGGCGGCGGCGATCTTCTTCTTCTTCGTGCCCACCCAGATCGGCGGCAACATTGCCCGCCCGGCGACGATGCTCGCCGGGCCGGCCGCCGCGGTGTTCCTGGCCGGCCGCCCGCGGGCGCTGGCCGTGGTGGCGATTCCGCTGATCGGCTGGCAGATCGGCCCGGTCCACGGAGCCCTGGTCACACATGGTGATCCGTCCGCGTCGCCTGGCTACTACACCGAGATGCTGGACTACCTGGACAACGACAGCCCCGTGCCGGTCGGCCGGGTCGAGATTCCCTTCACCCGGTCGCACTGGGAGGCACGTTATGTGCCCCCGCGGATCCCGATGAGCCGGGGCTGGCTGCGCCAGGCCGACAGCAAGTACAACGCGCTGTTCTACGACGGGACGCTGACGGCCGAGACGTATCACGACTGGCTGCTCGCCCGGGGCGTCACCTATGTCGCGCTGCCGAACGTCGATCTCGACCCGTCCGCGGTGGCCGAGGCCGAGCTGCTCCGTTCCGGGCTGCCGTACCTGGAGCTCGCGTGGCAGAACGCGGACTGGAAGATCTGGCTGGTCCGGGACTCCGCGGGTCTGGTCCACGGGCCGGCCACCCTCACCGAGCTGGGCGTCAGCTCGATCGCGGTGTCGTTCGCGAACCCGGGCTTCGCCACGGTCCTGGTGCACTACACCCCGTACTGGCAGCTCACCGAAGGTGACGCCTGCGTGTTCCGCGCGGCGGGGGGCTGGACCGGCATCCTCACCCAGTCCAGTGGGGCCGTCCGTCTGTCGGCGCGCCTGTCGGTGGACGGTCTGACGCGTGCCAGCGCCCTGGACTGCCCGGCCGACGAACGCCTGCACTGAACCAGCTTCCGGGCCAGACGTTCGGGTCGGGTCAGACGTTCGGGTCAGGCGGGCGGGTCCGGCGGTCGGGGCATCATCCGCACGATGCCGAGATCCGCCGCGGCGAGCACCACCGGCATGTTGAGCACGACGGCTCGGCTGCGGTCCTGGTCTTCCGCGGAGAGGCTCTCCCACTCGATGAGTGACGGGTGGGAGCCGTCCTGTTCGGTGGGCCCGAACCGCATCCCGCGGCTCTCCCGTTCGCGCCGCCACCTCAGGTGCTCCTCGGGAGCCAGCTGTTCCACCTCCTCCTCGGTGAAGACGAACTCCGGATCATGCTCCCCCAGGGGCACCAGCATCCAGTTCCGCCGGCGCAGGACCTCGCTGTAGCCGATCGCCTGTGCCCGGTTCGAGGCCTGGAGATCAGGTGCCAGCTCCGCCCACGGGCGCAGACCGCGCCGTGAGCCGATCTGCGCGCCCGCGGCGAGCTCCTTCGTGAGGTACTTCTCATGGATGATCTGAGCGAAGTTCTCGATGAGATCGTTGGCTCCGGGGTCGAGCGGCAGTGCCTCGTCGTTCACGGCGAAGAACCGCAGCCCACCGCCGACGTTGTCGAGCAGCCCACCATCTCCGGCCGGGTCAGTCTCGTCGGTGGGTGGCTCACGCGGGCCGAACACGTCCTCGAAGCTGCGTTGGCGCCCCGTCCGCACGACGATCCTGGTGCGGTTGACGCCGAGGCTGCCGGCACCGACCGCGCGGACCACCTCGAGACCGCGCAGCAGGGCTTCCTCCTCCTCCCGATGGCAGACGTACACGAACTCGGGTGGTGTCGGTGGCTCGCCCGGCGCGCGGCTGATCAGGACGAGTTCGGGTGGGACGTCACCGGAGGCGCTGTCGTGACACAGCAGCGTGACCCGGCCGARCGCGGGCTCACGTGAGCGCATCGCGGCAGCCTTGACGGACGCGTCCGGTGCGCACAGCACGATGCACAGCAACGGGCCGCCGGCCGGGCTGTTGTCCCGCCACCGCCGCGCGAGCTCCATGACGACGGCCTGCCCGAGGCCCGAGGTGCCCAGGACGACCAGGTGCGGCGGTTGGTGCGGTGCGGTGTCGTCGTGCCCCGGCCGGGACCAGGCCGGAGCGTTGCTGTTGAGCAGGGAATGCGCGCCGAGGACCTCGACCGCGAAGAAGTCGAGCCGGAAGCCCGGGTCGCCCTCCAGCCCGATCCACCGCGCGCGCAGGTGCGGGAGCAACGACAGGTCTCCGACCTGGGCGAGGCAGCGCAGTGGGTTGTCCGCCCGGGCGTCGGCGAACCGGCGGAACCGGGCGCGGGTGCGCCCGGCCCGCAGGACCGCCCGGGCGGTGAGGGTGACGGCCAGGTTGGAGGCGGTGTCGGCGAGGCAGCTGTAGATGACATCGGCACGCGCGACCCCGGCCCCCTGAAGCACGAGCAGCTCGGCCGGATCCCCGTTGATGCGGAGCAGGTTCGGGGGGCGCTCGGCGTCCGGGTACTCGCGTTCGGCGTCCTCTGCGACGAGCACCACCCGCCTGGACCCCACCAGCTTGTCCACCAGCGCCGACGCCGTCGGGCCGCTGCCGCAGACGACGACGTGCCGGCGGGCGTGCCGGGCCCGGAACTGCTCGAACCGGTGCGCGAAAAGGGTGCTGGCCGCATCGGCGACGCCCACCGCGGTGGCCAGCGGCGCCAGGAAGCGGGCAACCTCCAGCGCGGGAGGGAACTGCCCGCCGCCCTCGAACATCGTCCCGTCCGCGAGGAACAGGGTTGACGCGAAGAAGACCACGTTGGTCCACGTGAAACTTTCCGGCGTGGCCGCGAAGTGCTGGTAGGTGCCGATGAGGCTCAGCGCCAGCGCGATGAGCCCCAGCACCACGAACATGCTGAGCAGATGGCGGCGCAGCCACCGCAGCACCCGGCCGATCCGGCTCACGGGCCCGAACAGGAACGCGGGGTCGAGCCTCATACCCCGCGTCACCCGCGGCGGGTCGTCACCGTGACGACGGCTCCGACACGAGGTCGGCGACGACGATCGTGGTGTCGTCGCGAGCTCCGGCGATCAGCGCGGCCTCGACGAGGGCGTCCGCGGCCTTCTCCGGTGGCTCGGCGCCGAGCTCGGTCATGAGCCCGAGCAGCTGCTCCGGGGTCATCACCTTCGTGATGCCGTCGCTGGCGAGAATCACCCGGTCGCCCGCGCGCACCGGCTCGTGCAGAAGATCCGCCTCGATCTGGTCGGCGAGGCCGATCGCGTTGAGCAGCGGGCCGTTCTTGATCGCGTGCGGCGTCGTGATCTGGTGTGGGCGCCCCTTCTGTGGCTGCAGCCAGACCGAGCTGTCACCGACGTGGGCGATGAACAGGGTCTCGCCGGTCGACTGCTGCCGCCCGAGGATGACGACGTCGAGCGTGCAGGCCATGCCCCGCCAGGCCGGCTCCTCCCGCGGCTTCTCCCGGACGACCTGGTTGGCCCGCGCGATGGCCTGACGCAGGCCGTCGACCGGGTCCCGGGCGTACTGGGGGCGGAAGCCCGCGACGGTGGTGACCGCGAGCGTGGACGCGATCTGGCCCGCGGCCTCGCCGCCGACGCCGTCCGCCACCGCCAGCAGGCCGTCCGAGACGACCCAGGCGTCCTCGTTCGGGCCGCCACGTTTGCCGCGCCTGGAACGCCCGGCCGCGGCGAGGCGCAGCGCCGGCGTCGTGGTCTGGGCCGGTTCGGCCGCGACGATGCCAGCCTCGCCTGATTCGGGCGAGGTTCCCTCCGCCTGCGCCTGGGCCTGCAGCGGAGGCAGCAGGGGTGGGGCCGGCGGTACCGGTGCGTGGCTCGAGCCCCAGCTCGGCGCATGCTCCGGGCTTACGGGGACCCGCCTGGTCTGGGCGGCCGCGGGATCGGGGTAGGACGCCGGCCCGGGGTACCCCGGGCCTGAGCTCCCCGGATGCCCCGCATCGGAGTACCCCGCATCGGAGTACCCCGCGTGCGTGGGTGGCTCGGGGATCGGGAAGCCTCCGGTGGCCGGCCCCCGGCCCTCCTGCGCCGTCGACAGCCGGTAGGCGGAGTCGTCGACGTCGCTGTGGTGCGGGCGACCGCTGGGAGGCGGGGTCCACCCGGTGGCGTCCGGGTCCCGGCTGTCGTTCATGTAGGTGTCCCTGCTGCCTGAGTCGAATCCGCCCGTGGCGTGCGGTGGGTACACGCCACCGATATTGTGACCCGCGTCCTGGCGGTCATCCGCCGTGGTCGTGGCCGTGTCGGTTTCATCGCCCAGGTCGGGCTCGTTCAGGCTGCTGACCCGGGTGGCGTCCGTGTCGACCCACTCGTTCCATCCGGTAGCGTCATCCCACGCCGAGCGGGTGGCCTCGCCCGAGTCAGCCGCGTCCTCGCCGCCGGTCGTCTCGGCCGCGTTGTAGCTCGGTGTGGCCGGCCCGCCCGCGACCGGCCCGCCCGCGACCGGCACGGCTGCGGCGGCCGGAGCGGAGAATCCCGGAACCATGCCGTCCGGGTCATCCGTGGCATCCGGGCCGCTCGGCTCGCCCGGCGGCTCCGGGCTCGGTTGCTCCCGCAACGGGATGGCCCCCGGCCGTGACCGGCGTGTCTCCAGCGTCCGCCGGCGCCCGGCGTCGGCCCCGGTGCGCGGGGCCCGGCTGGAGAGCACGACAAAGACAACGGCGCCCACAAGAAGCACCACAATGAGCATGATCGGTACCAGTGAGCTACCCATGGCCTCCGTCCCCGCCACGCCAACCCGATCACGCTATAGGACGTGTCGGTAGCAGTCCCCATACATAACCAAAGGCGTCTACTCGTAGACGATGGGGCCTGTGTCATGACTCCGACAAAAGTCCGTTCAGGCCCGCTCGGCACCGTTCGCGCGAGCAGGTGGACGTGATAGCGGGGTCTGGCCGGGGTGATTCGGGTGTCGGGTAGCTGTCCGGGGCGCCCGAAGGTCATACGGTCATGCGGTCAGACGACAGGGGCGCCGGGACGGACGTCGGGGGCGGGTTCCAGTGCGGCCAGCCGGCGCTCCAGCAGCCGCACGAGCTCGCCGCGGTCCAGCTCCGCCGGGTCGAACAGGTGCTGCAGCGCCAGCCCGTCGCAGAACGCCAGCAGGGCGCGCGCCTCGTCGCCCGGCCGCAGATCGGCGCGGATCTCACCGGCGTGCTGGCCGGCCGTGATCACCTCGGCGAGGATGGTCCGCAGCTCGTGATAGGCGTCCCTGGGGAACGCGCGCAGCATCTCGCTCGCCAGCACCCGACTGACGAAGCCGTACCAGACCAGCAGCTCGTCACGGCGGGCCTCGTCGAGCGGAAGCAGCCCGGTCAGTGCAGCCCGCAGGACGGTGCGTGGCCGGGCGTCGGCGGCGATGTCCGCGAACCGGCGCCGGTAGGCGTCGGAACTGGCCTGGAAGGCCACGGCGAGGATCTCGTCCTTGGAGCCGAAGTAGTGGGCGAGCACACCCGTCGACCAGCCTGACTCGGCGGCTACCCGGCGCACCGTGACCGCGTCGATCCCCTCACGGGCCACAAGACGGAGCACGGCGGCGCCGATCTCGGCCCGCCGCTGCTCGTGATCTATGGCCCGAGGCACAGTCCGAGTCTACCCAGGGATTTATTTCGGACGTCCGTGTTACAACGGAGGGAGGGTTCTCGCCGAGGAGGTGTGGTGCACATGCTTGTCGCGGTACTGGTCGGCTGCGAGATCGGATTCTGGCTTCTGCTGGCGAGCGGTCTGTTGGCCAGGTACGTCCTGCGCCGGCAACGGCTGTCGGCCGCACTGCTCCTCAGCGTGCCGCTGGTGGACGTCGTGCTGCTCGGTGCGACCGTCACGGACCTGCGGGGCGGGGCCGACGCCACGTTCGTCCACGGGCTCTCAGCGGGTTATCTCGGCTTCTCGGTCGCCTTCGGGCACAGCATGGTCCGCTGGGCGGACAGGCGGGTGGCGCACCGCCTCGGAGCGGGCCCGCCGGTACCGAAGCCCGCTCCACGCGGCACCCGGGAACGGCTCCGGTACGAGTGGCGTGAGTTCGGCAAGGCCGCCGTGGCCTGGGCCGTGGCCTGCGGGCTGCTCGCGTTGATGATGGTGCTGGTGGGCGGCGCCGGTGCCGGCAGCGGTGACACCGCCGAGCTTGGGGCCTGGATCGTCCGGCTCACCGTCGTCCTGGTGGTCTGGTTCGTCGGCTGGCCGGGATGGGAGTCGGTGCGGATGGCCGTCCGCCGGACCTGAGCGCGGCGCCTCGGCCTCCTGCCCCCGACCTCGCTTTTCTCCCCGCTCCCGCCTCTGTCCTGCCTTTTTCCGGAATCTGAAGGGGTGAAAGGTGAAGAGATGAGGATTTTGGCTACAACGGCCAAAATCCTCGGATTTTCGAGCTCGGGCTTCGAGCGGTCGCTGCTGCCGGACAAGATCTGAGGATTGTGGTCGCGGGGACGACGAAAATCATCAGGGCTCGGGCTCGGGCTCGGGCTGCCGCTGCTGTCGGCCAAGGCTGTGGTGGCGTGGCGTGGCGTGGCGTGGCGGGTACGGGTGGCGCCGTCCGGCCCTAGACGCCGTCCAGCGCGGGCGACCACGGTCCGTCGGCATCGCCGCGGGGGCGGACCAGGGTGAACGTGTCGAAGGGGACGGGCTCGGCCGTGGACGAGTCGTAGACCGTCACCACGATCCGGGTTGTCCCGCCCGGAGTGCCCGGATCAACCTCGAAGCCGGCGAAGGCGTAGGGGTGGTCCGGGAAGCGTGCGGCGAGCCACGGTGCGGACTCCATCTCCCGGATCGCCGGGTGATGCCGTTGGCCGGGTGCGGGGTCGCGCACGCCGACGACCACCTGGCAGGCCGGTGGATCGAACAGCTCGTGGGCGGACGGCGTCGACGAGCCGCCCGTACCGACGAGCAGGTGCACGGCCCCGGCCGAGGTGTCGATCGTGAGGGCGCCGTTCTCGGTGGTGGTGGCAGCCGGTACGGGGCGGGGTGTCCGGGTCGGTGTCCCCTCGATGACGCCTCGCAGCGGGTGGGTGCGTTCGTAGTGATGCTCGTGCCCGGACAGCACCAGATCGACGCCGTACTGGTCGAACAGGGGCAGCCACTCCTCACGCAGCCCCAGGTCGGCGCCGTTGTGGTGGGCGGCGGTGGAGATCGCCGGCTGGTGCGCGACGGCGACGATCCAGTCGACGTCCCGGTCGGCCCGGGCCTGTTTCAGCTCCCGCTCCAGCCACGCGGTCTGCCGGCCGGAGCTGTACCCGTGCAGGTAGACCCGGCCGGCGTCCTGGTAGCAGACGTCGTCGCCGCTGAGCACGACGAATCGGACGCCGCCGACGGTGAACGCGTACCAGAGGCCGTCGAGGTAGGGCTCGTCGTCGTTGCTCGGTAGCTGGAAGTACGTCTGGTAGGCGGCCAGGCCGAGCGCACCGTTGCCGCGCTCGATCTCGTGGTTGCCGGCGCTCGGCATCCAGGGGCGGCGGTGGGCGGAGGCGCTGATCATCTCGAACCAGCCCGACCAGGCGACCGGTGGGACGGCGTTGACGTTCGCGTAGGCCAGGTCGCCGTTGACCAGGGTGAACAGTGGCGCCACGCGCTCGATCCCGGCCACCAGCGTCGCCGAGGCCGCGGTACCGAACGGGTCCTCGGGGTGATCCGTGCCGTGGTCTCCGAAACAGGTGAAGGAGAACGCCGTCCGGCCGCTGGGGGCGGTACGAAAGGTGGAACCGCCCAGCTCGAGCAGCCGACCGGAGCCGCGGTGCCGGAACGGGGCGTTGCCCGGTACCCGCATCGAGATCTCGTAGCGGTACTCGGTGTCGGGTTCCAGGCCTTCGAGCAGCGCGTGATGGGCGAAGATCTCCTGGCGGGTCACCGCGTCGGTGTACGAGCGGGTGACAGCGTCGACCTTGATGCCGGTGCCGGCGGCAGTGTCGGTCGCAGTGGCGGTGGCGGCGTCCGTCGCGGTGGCGGTGTCGTCGATGGGCGCCGGCCGCAGGCGGACCTCGGGTCGCAGCACGGGCGACCTGGTGATCCAGGAGACGATCATCGAGCTGGCCGGATCGGGACCGAAGGTGAGGTGTACGCCGTGCCTGGCCAGCCCGTCGGACTGTCGGCGCGGCGCTGCGGACTGGTCTTCGTCCTGGTGGCGGCGAGGCATGACTTCCGATGCGGGTCGATGGCGAGCCGGTGCGGTGTGCGGTGAACATGCCGAAGGGCGGTTACGCGTGACGCGCAACCGCCCTTCGAACAGGTCTGGCGGTGGTGTGCGCCGGTCGGTGTGACCGACAGCCGGAACCGTCGGTCACACTACCGACACAGTGCTACTCGCTGGACTTGGCCAGGTCGATCGGCGGGGCGTCCGGCACCGAGTTCGGCTTCGTCTCGCCGCGGAAGACGAACTTCGCCTCCTCGCCTTCGCCCTCGACGTCGCCGACGACGATCTCGCCGGGACGCAGCGTCCCGTAGAGGATCTTCTCGGACAGGACGTCCTCGATCTCCCGCTGGATCGTCCGGCGCAGCGGACGGGCGCCCAGCACCGGGTCGTAACCGCGCTTGGCGAGCAGGGCCTTGGCGGCGGGAGTGAGCTCCAGCGCCATGTCCTTGTTCTTCAGCTGCGAGTCGACGCGGGCCAGCATGAGGTCGACGATCTGGATGATCTCAACCTCGGAGAGCTGGTGGAAGACGATGATGTCGTCGATCCGGTTCAGGAACTCAGGCCGGAAGTGCTGCTTGAGCTCGTCCTGGACCTTCGCCTTCATCCGCTCGTAGTCGATCGCACCCTGACCGGTCGCGAAGCCGATGCCGGGGCCCTTGGAGATGTCCCGAGTGCCCAGGTTCGACGTCATGATCAGGACGGTGTTCTTGAAGTCGACCAGCCGGCCCTGGGAGTCGGTCAGGCGACCGTCCTCCAGGATCTGCAGGAGCGTGTTGAAGACGTCCGGGTGGGCCTTCTCGACCTCGTCGAACAGGACCACGGAGAAGGGCTTGCGCCGGACCCGCTCGGTGAGCTGGCCACCCTCCTCGTACCCGACGTAGCCGGGCGGGGAGCCCACCAGCCGCGAGACGGTGTGCTTCTCCATGTACTCGGACATGTCGAGCTGGATCAGCGCGTCCTCGTCGCCGAAGAGGAACTCCGCCAGCGTCTTCGACAGCTCGGTCTTACCGACACCGGACGGGCCGGCGAAGATGAACGAGCCACCGGGGCGCTTCGGGTCCTTCAGCCCGGCGCGGGTACGCCGGATCGCCTGCGAGACGGCCTTGATCGCCTGCTCCTGGCCGATGACGCGCTTGTGCAGCTCGTCTTCCATGCGCAGGAGGCGGGCGGTCTCCTCCTCGGTGAGCTTGAAGACGGGGATGCCGGTCCAGATCGCGAGGACCTCCGCGATCTCCTCGTCGCCGACCTCGGCGACGACGTCCATGTCCCCGGCCTTCCACTCCTTCTCCCGCTTGGCCTTCTCGGCCAGCAGGGTCTTCTCCTTGTCGCGCAGCGACGCGGCCTTCTCGAAGTCCTGCGCGTCGATCGCGGACTCCTTGTCCCGGCGGACGTTCGCGATGCGCTCGTCGAACTCGCGCAGGTCCGGCGGAGCGGTCATCCGGCGGATGCGCATCCGGGACCCGGCCTCGTCGATCAGGTCGATCGCCTTGTCCGGCAGGAACCGGTCGGAGATGTAGCGGTCGGCCAGGGAGGCCGCGGCCACGAGGGCGGCGTCGGTGATCGAGACGCGGTGGTGCGCCTCGTACCGGTCGCGCAGGCCCTTGAGGATCTCGATGGTGTGCGCCACCGACGGCTCCGCGACCTGGATGGGCTGGAAGCGCCGCTCCAGGGCGGCGTCCTTCTCCAGGTGCTTGCGGTACTCGTCCAGGGTGGTCGCGCCGATCGTCTGCAGCTCGCCGCGCGCCAGCATCGGCTTGAGGATGGAGGCGGCGTCGATCGCGCCCTCGGCGGCACCCGCGCCGACGAGCGTGTGGAGCTCGTCGATGAACAGGATGATGTCGCCGCGGGTGCGGATCTCCTTGAGGACCTTCTTCAGCCGCTCCTCGAAGTCACCGCGGTAGCGGGACCCGGCGACGAGAGCGCCGAGGTCGAGGGTGTAGAGCTGCTTGTCCTTCAGGGTCTCGGGCACCTCGCCCTTGACGATCGCCTGCGCGAGCCCCTCGACGACGGCGGTCTTGCCGACGCCGGGCTCGCCGATGAGGACCGGGTTGTTCTTCGTCCGGCGCGACAGCACCTGCATGACGCGCTCGATCTCCTTCTCGCGCCCGATGACCGGGTCGAGCTTGGACTCACGAGCGGCCGCGGTGAGGTTGCGGCCGAACTGGTCGAGGACCAGCGAGGTCGACGGCGTGCCCTCGGCCGGGGCGCCGGCGGTGGCCGGGTCGCCCTTGCCCTGGTAGCCGGACAGGAGCTGGATGACCTGCTGGCGGACCCGGTTGAGGTCCGCGCCGAGCTTGACCAGCACCTGGGCGGCGACGCCCTCGCCCTCACGGATGAGGCCGAGCAGGATGTGCTCGGTGCCGATGTAGTTGTGGCCGAGTTGCAGAGCTTCACGCAGGGACAGCTCAAGGACCTTCTTGGCCCGGGGCGTGAACGGGATGTGCCCGCTCGGCGCCTGCTGACCCTGACCGATGATCTCTTCGACCTGCGACCGCACACCCTCGAGCGAGATCCCGAGCGACTCGAGGGCCTTAGCAGCGACGCCCTCGCCCTCGTGGATCAGGCCGAGCAGGATGTGCTCGGTCCCGATGTAGTTGTGGTTGAGCATCCTGGCTTCTTCCTGAGCCAGGACGACGACCCGACGTGCCCGGTCGGTGAACCTCTCGAACATGTGCGCTCCTTCGAGCTGCGACCGACCACACGACAGCCGGTATCCGCATGCTAGCTCCGCCGAGGCATGTCCTCACGCATCGAACAGAAACCTACCCGCCGGAACCGCCCTCTTCGTCGGGGACGGCGCTGCGGCCGGATCGCCGGCCTACCAGCGGAGACGTTCAAGGCAACCGTGGCCGACCAGGCATGATTCCGTCACGTGGTTCCGCCAAGAGCGGAACGACATGTCGACCCCGACAACCTCGGTGTGTGGCTCGACGGGGCGGGCGATGATGATCAGATTCGCGCTCGGAGCCGCGATGCTCCGTGCTGGCGGTGGGAGCGGTTCGGACCGCGACCAACCGTCACCGGCCCAAGCCGGCACTACCGACGGTAACGTATACGCCTGGGTCGAGGGTGTGATACGGATCACATTTGGCCGAATGTGGTCGCCAGGTTCCCTTCCGGCGTTGATTCTCGTGACATCTTCTGTGACATCGCCGACCGTTGCCCACGCCGGTCGTGCACGCCCCGTAGGCAGGCGGGGGGCTTGGGGTCCTCGTCGACGTCCTGTCACGGCTGGCCTCAGCTCATCGCCGTCACCTCATAACTGGGTTTGCTGCTGCTCACTGTTCCCCTGCCCTGCGGCGGGCGTCTCAGACGGCCAGACCGCCGGGTCCCTGGGCGTCGATCCACTCCCGTAGCCGGTGCTCACGCTCGTCCGTGGCCACGAACGGGCAGGCGGTGCAGAACTCCTCGGTCAGCCGATGCGCCAGGCAGCATGATCCGCGGCGCATACCCGTGTAGGTCCGGCCGTGGTGGACGAACTGCTGCCACGTCGGCCGGGCCCGCAGGGTCGGCGCCGCGTCGGCGAAGAAGGCGTCCGCCTCCAGGCGCCCGATATGCGGATCGCCACTCACCCGTTCGGTGAGCAGAAACGCCCGCCCGCACTGGGACGCCACCGCTCCCCACAGGGCCGCGTGCCCGAGCCGCGCCCGTGACCGGAGGCTGTTGATCACCGGTTCCAGGTGGCCGATGATCTGGCCGACGAGCTGCGCCCGCAGGGCGTCGACGTCGGCCGCGACCCTCGTCACCTCGATCGGGTCGGTGCCGCCGAGCTCGACGCTCACCTCCGCGTCGAGCAGGTCGAGGTGATCGGCAAGCGCCGGATCGGAGCGCAGCAGTGCCAGCCGCGGGCGGTGGAACGCCGTGCTGTCGAACCATCCGCCCTCGTGGCAGTGCACCGAGATCCCGGCGGGGTCAAGGTCCGGCACCCGCCGGGTCAGGACGAACATCGCGATGGCCGGGCCGACGATGGTGGCGGCGTACCACGCGGTGAAGTAGCTGACGGCGACCTCCGCCGTGGCCTGGTTGTGATCGCGGACGACGGCGAGGGCCTCGTCGAGCGTCGCGGGATCGAGCAGCTGGTCGGCCCGGATCCAGCCGTCCGGCGACGGTGGCGGACCGGCGATCGCCCGGCGGTGGTCCAGCGCCGCCCGCACCGTGCGCAGGGTGGTTTCGAGGCCGGGCAGGCTGGTGGCACGGACCGCCAGGTCGACCGGCAGGCCGGAGGTACCCGTGGGCAGGTGCTGCGGGTGACGGGGCGGCGCGTGAGACATGGTGTTAGGTAAGCCTAACTTCAACTCGACAGTCAACTCGGAGTCGCCCACCTGTCGCGGTCGCTCCAGGCGCCCTGGTCGCCGGCGGCCCGCTGACCTGTGGATTCGCCGGTCGCGGGCCCATCTGTTGAAAATGGTCACAACCTGCCCAGGGGGTCCGGCTCGTGGCCCTGGCCCCCCGGTGGAGTCGGTTGCCCGACGCCTGGCGACAGGCGGTCGATGCGGGCGCCGACTCCGGGAACCGAGTGTCCCGGCGTCGACTCCTCATCCTGAGATCAAGAAGTGAGGCTAACCTTATCTTGGGACGGCCCGTGGTGCCGCGCAGCCGATCCGTGACACTCGCGGGAGCGAAACTTCTTCCGGTGAGGGAGTCGTCGCGGTCCAGGTTGTGGAGTTCTGGCTGGCGTCGGCGGGACCTGCTGTCGCGCGGGCGTCGCGGTCCGGCCCACTCCGGTATCCGAGGTATCCGACGCGGCGGAGAAGTGGGGGATTCCGGTCGCTCTCGGAGCGTCGCGGGTAGCAGGCCGGCGACAGTCAAGATCGATCGTCGACCCGCTCGGGGGTGACCAGGATCCTCGGATCTTCGGACTTTCCGGTGGGGATCCTGGGTTCAGTGGCGCTGGTGGTGCGAATCGCGCCCGCGCGCCCCTGAGCTGGGGATTTTGGCGGGAGGCGGACACTACCCGCTGTTGCCTGGCGACCGTGAGAAGTCGGAGGGGTTTGCGGGTGGGAAGATCATGGGATTTTGGTCGTTCTGGCGACCAAGATCCCATGATCTTGTTCGGTAGCAACACCAGCCGTGGTGGCGGCGCGGTCCGAGGCCGCGGCTCCAGGAGCGGAGGAACCGCGTCGCCCCGTGAGCACGCCTCGGGATCGCGCCGATCGAGATCAACAAGTTAGGGGCGGATCGGCCGCGGATCCCGACCCTGTCCCGGTCACGCACAGTCCAGACTAGGAGCCATGACGTCACCGCAGCGTGTGCTCTACCACGTCGTCTGCGCGGCACCGCCCGCGCTCGCCGCCGCCGACTTCGTGGCGCAGGCCCAGCAGGGCGGCTGGGACGTGTGCGTCGTGACGACGTCGCGTGCCGCGGTATGGCTCGACCTGCCGGCGCTGGCCGCGGTCAGCGGGCATCCCGTCCGGACCGACTACAAGCTCCCGGGGCAGCCGGACGTGCTTCCACCACCGACCGCCTTCGCCGTCGTCCCGGCGACCTTCAACACGATCAACAAGTGGGCGGCGGGTATCGCGGACACGCTCGTCCTGGGTCTGCTGACCGAAGCTCTGGGGCTCGGCCTGCCAGCCGTCGTCGCGCCGTGCCTCACCGCCGCGCAGGCGGCCCACCCCGCCTATGCGACGTCCTGCCAGACGCTGCGTTCCGCCGGTGTGCGGATGCTGGACCGCTGGACGCCGCAGGACGCTGACCGGGTCTCGGGCGGCTGGGATGGCGCGGACAGCCAGCGGGCGCTGCAGGAGCTCGAACGACACCCGCACCTGGTGCGTTGACGTCGCCACTGGTCTGTCAGCTGCTGCCCGGCCAGCGGCTGGGCAGTCAGCGGCGGTCCGGCCAGCAGTTGGGCAGTCAGCGGTGGTCCGATCAAGCCGCGGTCCGATCGGCCGACTGATCGGTCAGCGTTTGTCGACCAGGGCGTCGTGGATCGTCCGGGCCATCGCTTCCTGGCCCGCCTGGGTGGGGTGAGCGCTCAGGTCTCGGTCCGCGCTGAGAAGGCCCACCCGGTTGACCCACGAATCCTTGGTGCACATCTCGTGGTCGCGCAGGGATCTGCTGGTGGCGACGAACTCGACGCCGGCATCCTTGGCAGCCCGACGAATCGTCCGATTGAGGGTGTTGTTCAGGCTGACAAGCTGCCTGCGCTCGCTGCTGTCGAGCCAACGGCAGGTGTTGTTTCGCTGGGATCGAGGGAAGATGTCGGGATATCCGACGACGACGATCCGCGAGTTCGGCGCCGCTGCCTTCACTTCCTTGTAGGTGGTGACGAGAATTCCCGGGAGCTCGTCCTGCAGGTAGTCCCGCCGCCGCCGGTCGTTACCGTCCCAGAAGCACTTCCAGAGCACACAGCTCATGATGACCCGGCCGAATCCGGCGTCATTGCCGCCGATCGTGATCGTCACCACGTCCGGGGCCTTCGGCAGCGCCCGCAACTGGTCGAGCTGCGAGGGGTTGCCCCGTTGGGACGTGGTGAGTTCCTTCGTCGTCGCACCACCGCAGGCGGCATGCAGCACGGTGGTGATCGGCGGATCGAGGGTGGCGAGCAGCCGCGGCCACGCGCCGGTGCTACGGCGGCAGCTGCCCGCGTCGGCCAGGAACGGCGGCGAGCCCTCGCCGGAGGAGTAGGAATCGCCGAGCGCGGCGATCGTGAGCCCGCCCGTCGCGGTGGGCTGCGCGCCGGCCGTCGCAGCCGGCGCCGCCGTGAGGAAAATCAGTGTGCTTGACGCGAGGAATGCGGCCCAGGTGAACGGCGAACGCCGGAGGAACGGGCCGGTCGGGAGAGATCGGGACGACCCGGACGCACGTTGCCTGCGTGGACCAGGGATTCGTGAGACCGCCCACGTTCTGTGCCGCATGGAGAGAGGCTAACCCGCGTCCGTGACCGGCGGAGGAATTCCGACCCGCTGGGCGCCCGACACGCCGGAGAACCGACCGACACTGCCCTCGGCGATGCATAAGCACGCCGCGGTGAAAGCGTGAACCGCTCGGATCTCCGGTCACCGGACCGCGCGGTGAGACGGTACGGCGTCAGCGTGTCTCCGCATTCTTCTCGAAGACAAGCCTTAGGCCGATCAGGGTCAGATGCGGCTCATGGTTGTCGAGAGTTTCGCTCTCCTTGAGCACCAGCGAGGCGAGCCCACCGGTGGCGATCGCGGTGGCCGGGGCGCCCAGCTCGGCGCGGATGCGCCGGACCAGCGCGTCGACCTGCCCGGCCGCCCCGTAGATCATGCCCGACTGGAGTGCCTCGACCGTGCTCTTACCGATCACCGAGCGGGGCGTCGTGAGCTCGACCTTGCGGAGCTGGGCGGCCCGCGAGGCGAGTGAGTCCAGGGCGATCTCGATGCCGGGCGCGAGCGCGCCACCCAGGAACTCGCCGCGTTCCGAGACGACGTCGAGGTTGGTGGACGTCCCGAAGTCGACCACGATCGCCGGTCCGCCGTAGAGGTGGTGCGCGGCCAGTGTGTTCATGATCCGGTCGGCCCCCGCCTCCTTCGGGTTGTCGATGAGGATCGGCACCCCGGTGCGGGTGCCCGGCTCGACCACGACGGTCGGGATGCCCCGGTAGGTGCGGCTCACCATCCGGCGGATCTCGCGTAGCGCCGCCGGGACGGTCGAGCACACGGAGACACCGTCGATCTGGTGGCTGCCGAGCAGACCGGTATAGAGGAGCCCCATCTCGTCCGCGGTGGCGTGGGGATCGGTGCGGATCCGCCACGAGTTGGCGAGCTGGGCGCCGTCGAACACGCCCAGGACGGTGTTGGTGTTACCAACGTCGATCGTCAGCAGCATCAGCCGGCCACCGCAAGGTCGAAGCCAAGGTCGAGAGCGGGCGCCGAGTGGGTGAGACCACCGACGGCCAGGTAGTTGACGCCGGTCGAGGCGACCGCGGCGGCGACGTCCAGGGTCAGCCCGCCACTCGCCTCCAGCAGGACGCCCGCGGGCCGGGCGATGGCCACCGACGCACGAAGATCGTCCAGTGACATGTTGTCGCAGAGGATCAGGTCGGCCCCGGCGCCCACCGCCTCGGCCACCTGCTCCACGGTGTCGCACTCCACCTCGACGGCCAGGTGCGGGAAGCGGGCGCGCACGGCCGCGAAGGCCGCCGCCACCCCGCCCGCCGCGATCACATGGTTGTCCTTGACCAGCGCGGCGTCGGTCAGCGACATCCGGTGGTTGCTGCCGCCGCCGCAGCGCACCGCGTACTTCTCCAACGCCCGCAGGCCCGGGAGCGTCTTGCGGGTGTCCCGCACGACCGCGCCCGTGCCGGCGACCGCGTCCACCCATCGCCGGGTCGCCGTGGCCACGCCGGAGAGATGGCAGAGCAGGTTCAGCGCCGTTCGCTCGGCGGTGAGCAGACCACGCACCGGCCCACTGACCCGCAGCACCGCCGTGCCCGGGGCCACCCGGTCACCGTCGGCGATCACCGGTGTCACGGTGACGGCGGGACCGAGAAGGAACTCGAACACCGCGGCGGCGACCGGCACCCCCGCGACCACACCGTGGGCGCGGGACACTACCGAGCCATGGCTCGTCAGCGCCGCGTCCACGGTCGCGGCCGAGGTGGCGTCCTCGCCGTCGGGCCCCGGAAGGTCCTCGTTCAGCGCTCGACGGATCACGTCGAAGACCACCGACTCGGCCAGCCCGGTGGATCTCAGAGCAGCCAGGACCGGCACCGAGATCTGGGCGGGCATCGTCTCGGCTGTCGCCTCGGCCGTCGTCTCGGCTGTGTTCCTGGCCGTCGTCGACGGCTCCGCCGGCCCGACGCGGGTGGGGCTCATGCCGACCGGAGCCGGGACGAAGCGGAAGCAGCGGCGGAGTCCGATGTCGGTCGGTCCTGCCGGGCCCACGGTGAGACAGACGTGGCCGAGCCGGCTTCGGCCGGCCGCGGCGGTGCCTCGTACGTCAAGATCAGCTCCCCTTCCGGGTCCAGCCTGGTCAGCACGTGTCCGCTCCAGTGCTCGTCATCGCGGTCGGCGAAATCCTCCCGCCAGTGGCAGCCCCGGGTCTCGGTGCGCATCTGGGCCGCGGCGACCAGCGCGGTCGCCACCATCCGCAGGTTGGTCATCTCCCAGGCCGCCGGGCCGGCGGTGACCGTGGCCCCGCTGACCCGAAGATCGCCGAGGCCGGCCAGCATCTTTCCGGTCGCCCGCAGGCTCTCGGCGCTGCGCAACACGCCCGCGCCATCCGACATGGCCCGGGTCAGGTCGCCGCGTTCGGTCGGGTCCGTCAGACCGCGGCCACGAGCGCCCGCCGGGACACCGATCACCGCGGCGGCACCGTCGAGCGGTGAAGCGGCCGGATCCTGGGATCCGTCCCAGCTCGATGTGTCCTGTTCGGAGATGTGCTGGGCGATGCGCGCCGCGAAGACCAGGCCCTCCAGCAGGCTGTTCGACGCCAGCCGGTTGGCGCCGTGCACCCCGGTGCAGGCGACCTCCCCGCAGGCGTACAGCCCGGGAACGCTGGTCCGCCCCCACAGGTCGGTGCGGACCCCGCCGCTGGCGAAATGCGCCGTCGGAGCGACCGGAATCGGTGCGGTCACCGGGTCGACCCCGGCCTCCCGGCAGCGCGCGGTGATCGTCGGGAACCGGCGCAGCAGGGTCTGGGCGCCTAGGTGGCGGGCGTCCAGGTAGAGGTGGTCCACCCCCTGCTCCGCCATCACCCGCGACATCTGCTTCGCGACGACGTCCCGGGGCGCGAGGTCGGCCAGCGGATGGACGTCGCGCATCACCCGCCGGCCGGCGGCGTCCACCAGCAGCGCGCCCTCGCCGCGCAGCGCCTCGCTGACCAGCGGCTGCTGACCGGCCTCGGGGGAGGGCAGCCACAGCGCGGTCGGATGGAACTGGACGAACTCCAGGTCCGTCACGACCGCGCCGGCCCGCAGGGCGAGCGCGACGCCGTCACCGGTCGAGACCGCCGGGTTGGTCGTCGACGCGAAGATCTGCCCCATTCCGCCGGTGGCCAGCACGATCGCCCGGGCTGTCACGGCGCCGACGCCATCCTGGCTGCCCGCCCCGAGGACGTGCAGAGTCGCACCGACCGCCCGGCCCGCCTGATCCATCAGCAGGTCCAGGACGAGGGCGTTCTCCAGCACCTCGACGGCCGGGTCGGCGCGCACCGCGGCGATCAGTGCCCGCTCGACCTCCAGCCCGGTGGCGTCGCCGCCGGCATGTGCGATCCGGTCGCGCAGGTGCCCGCCTTCGCGGGTGAGCGAGAAGTCGCCGCCGGCGTCCCGGTCGAACCGGGCACCGAGGGCCGCGAGCTCGCGTACCCGGGCCGGGCCTTCGGAGACCAGGACCTCGACCGCCGCCGGGTCGCACAGGCCGACGCCGGCGACGAGGGTGTCGCGCAGGTGCTCGGCAGGGGAGTCCTCGGCGCTCAGGGCCGCGGCGATCCCGCCCTGTGCCCAGCGGGTCGAACCGGCGTCCAGCAGGGCCTTGGTGACGAGGAGGACCCGGCGGTCCGGGCTGGCTGCCCGGGTGCGCAGGACCGTGGTGAGACCCGCGATCCCGGATCCGATGACCACGACGTCCGCGTCCCGGCTCCAGCCCGGACGCGGTGCGCCGAGTCGGTGTGGGAGAACTGGCACCGGGCTACGCCCTCCCCTGCCCGGCGCCCACGATGTCACCGGAGCCCAGGACGGCGCCGGAGCCCAGGACGCCACCGGCGGCCAGAACGTCGCCGGCGGCCAGGACATCGCCGCGCAGGCTGGACGGGTCGCCGGGGAGGGCCTCCGCCGGGTCGCCGCCGCGGCCGATGATGCGGTTCTGCGCGTCGAGGAAGAGGACCTTGGGGGTGTGTCGCCGCGCCTCGGCGTCGTCCATGATCCCGTAGGAGATGATGATGACGAGATCGCCGGGATGCACCAGGCGGGCCGCTGCCCCGTTGATCCCGATCACACCGCTGCCCGCCGGGCCGGTGATCGCGTAGGTCTCCAGGCGTGCGCCGTTGTTGATGTCGACGATCGTCACCTGCTCGCCGGGAAGCAGGTCGGCGGCTTCCATCAGGTCGGCGTCGATCGTGACGGAGCCGACGTAGTGCAGGTCGGCCTGCGTCACCGTCGCCCGGTGGATCTTGGAGGTGAGCATGGTTCGAAACACCGGTCAGACCCCCTGGTAACCGTTGCCGTCGGGTGCGTGGGCCGCGGCCGGCTGCCGGCCGGCGGACTGTCGCGCGGATTGTGCGGATTGTGCCGCCGGGTCGGCCAGCACGAGGTCGATGTTGTCGATGAGCCGGGTGGTCCCGACCCGGGCCGCGACCAGCAGCAGTGCAGGTCCGGTGGAGACCGGCCCGAGGTCGGACCGGCTGGCAAGGGTCAGGTAGTCGACGTCCACACCGGGCTCGCAGGCGAGCTCCGCCCAGGCCGCGGTGAGCACGGCATCGGCGCCTTCGGTGGCCCGGGCGGCGCCGGCCGCCAGTGCTCGGGAGAGAGCCAGCGCGCTGCGCCGCTGGTCGGCGTCGAGGTAGGCGTTGCGGCTCGAAAGAGCGAGCCCGTCGGTGTCACGCACCGTCGGCACGCCGACGATCTCCAGCGGAAACGCCAGGTCGTCGACCATGCGGCGGATGCAGACCAGCTGCTGGGCGTCCTTGCGGCCGAAGAACGCCACATCCGGCCGGACAAGGTGGAACATGGTCCCCACCAGGGTAAGCATCCCGTCGAAGTGGCCCGGCCGGGACGCTCCCTCCAGGACGTCGCCCAGTGGCCCGGCACTCAGGGTGACCAGCGGAGCCGGGTCGTGCACCACGCTCGGCGCGTAGACGATGTCGGCCCCCTCGCTGGCGCAGACGTCCAGGTCGGCGGCGAAGGTGCGGGGGTAGCGGTCGAGGTCCTCGCCGGACCCGAACTGCAACGGATTGACGAAGATCGTGACCACGACCTGGTCGGTGCGCCGCCGGGCCTCCCTGATCAGGGCGGCGTGACCGCGGTGCAGCGCACCCATGGTCATGACGACACCGCGGAAACCTTGGGCGGGTGCCGCCTCCCGCGCCTCCCCCGACTGGGGAGTGGAGGCTGCGGGGGCCTGGYCCGCCGGGGCCGGGTCCGTGGGGGTGTGGTCGGGGGGTGTCTGGTCCGCGGATGCCACGGCGGTCTGCTCCCTGCGGACGACCGGCCGGGCCAGTGCCGCGGCGAGCTCGGCGCGGGTGCGGACGACGATGGGCCGGGCGGTGCCACGTGATGCGGCCGGTGCCGGGCTCGCGGTGCCGGCTGGTGCCGGGCGCGGGGTGATGGGCATCTGAGCAGGCATGAGTACAGGCATTCGGATTCGTTCCAGTCCTCGGGTGGGGTACCGGACGTCGCGGACACTGTAGCTCGCCCGCAACGTCCCCTGAACCCCTCTGTGACCTGGCTGTCTTTCCGTATCGCCCGATTAGGGGGCAGTAACGGACAGCTGCCGCCCGGGGAGATCTCGGGCGGCGGCTCGGTGTCCATGATCGGCGAGTGGGCGGGTGTGGCCGAGATCGCGGCGGGCAGGCGACCCCCGGGCCGTCCGACTGCCTCCAGGCAAAATCCGAGGATCCTGGTCGTGGGAACGACGAAAACCCTCAGATCTTGCGGACTCGAAAAGTCCCTGAAGCTCGTCCGCTGTGTCCGTCCTGCCCGCCGGCCGGCCCTGCTGCCCTGCTGCGCTGCCCGGCTGGATGGGCCTGCCTGGCCTGAAGGGCCTACTCGCCGGTCACGGCGCCTCGCGCCGGAGAGACGAGGGTGGCGTCCGGGCTCGTCGACGGCCTCGGCACGGACACCCCGGCCGCGGTGACCGCCGGGCGGCGCCAGGCACGTTCGCCGATCAGGGTGAGGACAGCGGGCATCAGGATCACCCGGATCACCGTCGCGTCGAGCAGGATCGCGGCGCCCAGACCGACCCCGAGCTGCTTCATGCTCACCTGTGAAAGCGTCGCGAACACGCTGAACACGGCGACCATGATCACGGCGGCGCTGGTGACCACACCGGCACTGCTCCGGACGCCGGCCAGCACCGCCTCGCGCATCGGAAGCCCGGCGCTGTATGCCTCCCGGACCCGGCTGAGCACGAAGACCTGGTAGTCCATCGACAGCCCGAACAGGATCACGAACAGCATCAGGGGCAGCCAGTTCGTGATGGTGCCGGTGGAGGTGTAGCCGAGCAGGTCATCCGCCCAGTGGTGCTGGAACACGACCACGAGCAGGCCATATGCCGAGGCGACCGAGAGCAGGTTCAGCGCCACGGCCGCCGCGGCCACGAGCGCGCTGCGGAAGGCCGCCAGCAGCAGCAGAAACGCCAGGACGAGGACGAAGCCGATCACCAGCGGGGTCCGCCCGTTGAGCTGCCGGTTGAAGTCGACCGAACCCGCGGTCCGGCCGGTGACGTCGGCGGATGTCCCGTGGACGGCGCCGACGGTCGCCGGGATCACCGTGTCACGCAGCCTGGCCAGCGCCCGCTGGGACACGTCGTCGGTACCGCTTCCGGCGATCGGGATGGCGATCTTCGCCACCCGGCCGTCGCCACTGATCTCGGTCGTGATCGGCTCGTACATCACCCCGGTGGCGACGGCCTCGCGCCTGAGCCCGGTGATGGCCGCGGCCACCTCGGCCGAGCGCACGTCGTCGGCGGAGACGACCACCACCGCGGCACTCTGCTCGCCGGGGAAGGCCGCCTCGACCCGGTCGTAGGACTGGATGATCGGCAGGTCGTCGGGGAGGTCGTCGATGCCGGGCTCGCTGGTCCGCAGCCCGAACGCCGGCAGGGCGAGCAGGACCAGCAGCCCACCGGTGACGACGGCGACCGGGCCGGGATGGCGCAGCAGGCGCCCCATGATCCCGAGTCGCGCGGGGCCGGTCCCGGTGTTGTTGTTGGCGGCGGAGTGAGCCGGGGTGCGGTCGGTGACCCGGCGGCGCCCCGGCAGCCGCAGCAGCTCGACTCGGTCACCCAGCCAGGACAGCACCGCGGGCAGGACGGTCAGCGAGCCGAGGACCGCGATCAGGACCACGATCACCGTGCCGCCGGCGACCCCGCTGAAGACGTCCAGGCCTGTGATCAGCAGGCCCGCCATGGACACGGCGACGGTCAGCCCGGAGACCAGGACCGCGTGCCCCGATGTGTCCGCGGCGATCTCCAGCGCCTGCCGCGGGCTGTGCCCGGCGGCCCGCTCGGCCCGCTCGCGCCGGATGTAGAACAGCGCGTAGTCGACCCCCACGGCCAGGCCGATGAGCAGCATGACCGACGTCGCGGTCTCGTCTGTCGGCAGCAGCCTGCTGCTGAACGCGACCACGCCCAGCGCCGCGGCAAAGGCGGTCAGCGCGAGCACGACCGGGATCAGCGCGGCGACCACGGCACCGAAGACCGCGAGCAGAATGCCCAGAGTCAACGGAATCGCGAGCAGCTCGGCCCGCTTGAAGTCCTTGCCGACGGTGTCTCCGAGTGCCTTTTCGGCACTGGCCTCGCCGACCTCCTCGACACGCAGGCCTGGATGCTCCCGGGCAGCGGCGTCAACCGCGGCGAGCACCGGCTCGATCCGGTCGGTGGCGGTGTCGGCGTCGGCGAGGATCTCGAACGTCACCAGAACCGAGCGCCGATCGGGGGAGACGAGGCCGAGGTCGGCCTCGGTGTCGGCCTGTGGCAGCGTGACCGGCGCCCGCAGGTTCGTCACCGCGCCGGTGGCGAGGACCCGCTCGGCGACGTCCCCGATCGCCCCGCGGAGCTGCTGGTCGGCGAGGAGCGTCTGGGGGCTGCTCGCCGCGTCCGGCCGTTGGATCAGCACGTTCTCGCTGGCGGGAGTCGTGAAGCCGTGGTCGGCGAGGGTGCGCCGGGCGCGCGCGTCCTCGCCGACGCCGTAGTCGCTGTCGGTCAGCGTGTGAGTGCCGACCAGGGAGCCCAGCACCGTCAGAAGGACAACGCCGAGGAACCATCCCCCGATGGCCAGCCGCCGGTGCCGCACGCTCCACCTGGCCGCCCGGGCGGCCAGGTGGGTGGCAGGCGTGGAACGGGTCGAATGGTGCGACGTCGATGTGATCGGAGGTCTCGTGCGCATGCGAGAACGATCTCGCTGCGCGAGCCTTCGGTCACTGCGGCGGACCGCCGAATCCGGGGTGCGGAGCGCTGGCGGGGACAGGGTAGGGCTGTCCCCCGGTCGGTGCCTCGGCAGCGCTCCCGCTCCCGGTCAGCGCTCCCGGTCAGCGCTCCCGGTCAGCGCTCCCGCTGCCGGTCGGCGCTCCCGCTCAGCCCTCGCGGTCGGCGCTTCGCCGGCTCAGGCGGTGGACAGGTAGTCCTGGAAGGAGATTCCCGTCAGTCGCTCGTACGCCTCGACGTAGCGCGCCCGGGTCGACTCGACGATGTCGGCCGGGAGCTCCGGCGCCGGCGGGTTACGGTCCCACCCGGTGTCGACCAGGTAGTTGCGGATGAACTGCTTGTCGTAGGACGGCTGCGCCCCGCCAGGCGTCCAGGCGTCGGCGGGCCAGAACCGGGACGAGTCGGGGGTGAGCACCTCGTCGGCGAGCCGCAGCACGCCGTCGGTGTCGTGGCCGAACTCGAACTTGGTGTCGGCGAGCAGGATCCCGCGCTCGGCGGCGAGGTCACTGGCCCGGCCGAAGATCTGGAGGGTGAGATGCTCCAGCTCGGCGGCCAGCTCCTTGCCGACCCGGCCGGCGGCGTCGTCTCGGCTGATGTTCTCGTCGTGCTCGCCGATGGGCGCCTTCGTCGACGGGGTGTAGATCGTCGTGGGCAGCTTGCTGCCGTCCTCCAGCCCGGGCGGGAGCGGGTGACCGCTGACCGCGCCGGTGCGGCGATAGTCCTTCAGCCCGCTGCCGGTCAGGTAGCCGCGGGCGACGCATTCGATCTGGACCATGTCCAGCCGCCGGCACAGCATCGAACGGCCGCGGAGCTGCTCGGAGTATGGAGCGAGCTCCGCGGGGTACTCGTCCACGCTGGAGCTGATCACATGACTGGGCACCAGGTCACGCAGCTGGTCGAACCACCACAGCGAAAGCCCGGTGAGAACCGCCCCCTTGTCGGGGATCTCGGTGGGCAGCACGACGTCGAAAGCCGAGATGCGATCGCTCGCGACGAGCAGTACCGCGTCGTCCCCGACGGCGAACAGCTCGCGTACCTTTCCTGAGCCCAGGTGCGTGAGCCCGGCGAACTCCTCATGTGTCAGCGGCATGGTCTGACCGTACCGTCCGGCCGCGGGCCGGGCGGCCGTGCTGGTGGCTCAGACCAGCGCGGCGAGCCGGTCGAAGACGGGGCCGAGCCGTTCGACGTAGCGTTCCGGCCGGCTGACCTGGTCGAGGCGGGCCTCGTCGAGGGGCAGCCCGCGGTCGGCCGCGTGCTTGCGCAGCGTCTCGCGGAACGGCACGCCCGTCTGCCAGGTCTCCATGGCGGCGGCCTGGGTGATGGCGTAGGAGTCCTCGCGTGACAGCCCTGTCTCGACGAGTTCCAGCAGCACCGCCGAGGTGTAGACGAGGCCGCCGGTGGCGTCGAGGTTCGCCCGCATCCGGGCCCGGTCGACGACGAGGCCGTCGACGAGCCGGGTGGTCAGGTGCAGCAGGTAGTCCACGCCGCAGGCGGCGTCTGGCAGGGCGATGCGCTCGGTCGACGAGTGTGAGATGTCCCGCTCATGCCACAGCGGGACACCCTCCAGCACGGGCACGTACTGGGCCCGCACGATCCGGGCGAGCCCGGCGATGCGCTCGGACATGATCGGGTTCTTCTTGTGCGGCATCGCGGACGAGCCCTTCTGGCCCGACCCGAACGGCTCCGACAGCTCACGGACCTCCGTGCGCTGGCCGTGCCGCACCTCCAGCGCGACCGCCTCGCACACCGTCGCGAGGCCGGCGAGCGCGGCCACCCAGGACGCGATCCCGTCCCGCAGGACGACCTGCGTCGCGACCGGCGCCGGGGTCAGCCCCAGCTTGTCCGCGACGTAGCTCTCCACATCGGTGTCGATGTTGGAGTAGGTGCCGACCGCGCCGGAGATCTTCGCGACGCCGACGTCCGCCCGCGCCGCGCGCAGCCGGTCACGGCACCGCGCCATACCGAACGCCAGGTCGGCGACCCGGTGCCCGAACACGGTGGGCTCGCCGTGGATGCCGTGGGTACGCCCGACCCGCAGCGTCTCCCGGTGCGCCAGACCAAGGTCGCGCAGGGCGGCGACGAGCCGGTCGGCCCGCGCCAGCAGCAGGTCGGTGGCCTCGACGAGCTGGCAGGCGAGCGCGGTGTCGAGCAGGTCCGACGAGGTCATCCCGAAGTGCACGTAGGCCGCGGCGGAACGTGGCTCGGTGTTGTCCGCCCAGGCGGTGAGGAAGGCGATCACGTCGTGCTGGGTGACCGCCTCGACCTCCGCGACGGCCTCGGGTGTCGGCGCGGGCGCGGCGCGCACCGGGTCCACCGAGTCGGCGGGGATGCGCCCGGCGGCCGCGTGGGCCTCCATGACGAGGACCTCGACCTTGCACCACAGCTCGTACTTGTTGGCCTCGGACCACACCCGGCCCATGTCGGGCAGCGTGTAACGACCGATCATGCGCGCGCCGCCGCGACGTCGGCGAGGGAGTCGGCCGCCGCCTGCTCGAACTCGTCCTTGAACGTCGCCAGCTTCAGCCCCAGGTCAGGGTCGCCGAGCGCGAGGATCTGGATCGCCAGGATCGCCRCGTTCGTCGAGTTGTTGAGCCCCACCGTCGCCACCGGCACGCCGGGCGGCATCTGCGCGATGGCCAGCATCGAGTCCATCCCGTCCAGCGCGCCGCCGGAGATCGGGACGCCGATCACGGGCAGTGTCGTCATCGAGGCGACCGCTCCGGGCAGCGCCGCGGCGAGCCCGGCGCCCGCGATCACGATGGAGATCCCCCGCTCGCGCAGCTGCCCGACCCACTCGGCCAGGGTGCGCGGCGCACGGTGCGCGGAGAGCGAGACCTCCTCGTAGGTGACGCCGAAACGCTCCAGCGTTGCACCGGCCTTACTCATGGTCTGGGTGTCCGACGGAGAGCCGTAGACGATCGCCACCCGCGGCCCAGCCGAGCTGCCACCCGATCCGTTGCTCTGCGACGACTTGCCCTGAGACACGCTCACTCCTCTGCTTCCTACCGGTTTCTGCTGGTTCCCGCGTGGGGCATCCGGGACGGGTCCCCGATGTCAGTGCGGTAGTGCGCCCCGTCGAGCGAGATGCGGCTGACCGCTTCGTACGCCGATCCTCGCGCGGACTCGAGGTTGGAGCCGATGGCCGTGACCGAGAGCACCCTGCCACCCGATGCGACGACCTGCCCGCTCTCGTCGCGGCGAGTCCCGGCATGCAGCACATCGACACCGGTCAGCGCCCCCGCGGCGGTGAGACCACGGATCGGGCCACCGAGCCGAGGCGCCGTGGGGTAGCCGGGCGCCGCGACGACGACGGTGATCGCTGCCCCGGAACGCCACGTCGGGCGCACGCGGCCGGACAGCACCGCGGTCAGCGGCGAGTTCAGCAGGGCCAGGATCGCCTGAACCTCGGGGTCACCGAAGCGAACGTTGAATTCGACCACACGAAGGCCACGGGACGTCAGCGCCAGCCCGGCGTAGAGCAGGCCTGTGAACGGGGTGCCGCGCCGTGCCATCTCGTCCACCGTGGGTCGGATCACGGTACGGACCACCTCGTCGACCAGACCCGCGGGCGCCCAGGGCAGCGGGGTGTACGCGCCCATGCCGCCGGTGTTGGGGCCGGTGTCACCGTCGCCGACCCGCTTGTGGTCCTGAGCGGGCGAAAGCGGCACGATCGCGCCGGACTCGGTCACGATCGCGAACAGCGAGACCTCGGGCCCGTCGAGGTACTCCTCCAGAACCACCCGGTCGTCGGTGTCACGCAGGCTGGCACGCACGGCCTCGACCGCCACGTCCCGGTCAGTGGTGACCGTGACGCCCTTGCCGGCCGCCAAGCCGTCGTACTTCACCACGTAGGGCGGGCCGAACGTGTCGAGGTCGGCCAGCGCCGAGGAGATCTCGGTGTGATCTCGTGAGTCGGCCGTCGGCACGCCGGCCGCGCGCATGATCTCCTTCGCGAAGGCCTTGCTGCCCTCCAGCCGTGCCGCGGCGGCGGACGGCCCGAACACCGGGAGCCCGCGGGCCCGAAGCTCGTCGCCCGCACCCGCCACCAGCGGGACCTCCGGGCCGACGATGGTCAGGTCGGCGTGGACGGTCTCGGCCAGGCTGGCGACCGCGTCCGGATCCTCGACCCGAAGCGGGCGTGGCTCGGCAAGCTCCGCTGTACCAGCGTTTCCAGGGGCGCACACGAGCCCGCCGACCGCCGGATCCCGGGAGAGCGCGCGGCAAAGAGCATGCTCACGCCCACCGGACCCGACAACAAGAACCTTCATCGCTTGGAGGGGGCGAAGGACGCAGCCGCGGAAGTCACGGGGTCCAGGTTAGCGCGCGCCTTGATCGTTGAGCCTTTTTACCGTGGTCTCAGAGGCCGACCCCGGCCTGCCAGAGCAGGTGGGCCATGCCGTGCACGAGGTGCAGCGCGCAGCGCCGGGCATCGACCTCGGCCATGGTCTGGACGATGGCCGGAGCGTCGACGGGCCACACGTGGGGCTCGCGGCCGAGCACGGTCAGCGGTGCCGGGTCGTCCCGGCCCTCGAAGGTGCGTCCGCCGGGCTCGACGAACAGGTGTAGCGACCGGCCGGGGGCAGGGAAGCTCTCACACCGCCAGTAGAGCAGCGGCCAGGCGTGCAGCCGCTCGCGACGCAGCAGCGGCCGCCGGTGATCGTGCGGGCCACCCGCGCCCCGCACGCCCCGCCGGTCCGCGGACGGACCATCCTCGGCCTCCACGGCGTCCTCACCGTGATCGTCCTCATCGTGACGACCGCGACGCCCGCCGCGAACGCGGCGATCGCCGTGGCCCTCGTCGAAGCCGGCCCCGGCCCCGGGGGTCCGGATCGATCCCGGCCGGCCCGAGCCGGCGCCGCTGACGCCGGCGTCCCAGCCGCGGTCCGCCCGCCGCCCGTTCGCGCGCACCGTCACCGGGGGCGTCAGATTCTCCGCCGCGCAGAAGGAGAGGAACTCCGTGATCTGCGCCTGGACGTGTTCGGCGATCGCCGCCGCCCGTTCCAGACGCAGCGCCTCGGCGCGTTTCGAGCTGCGGATCGCGTGGCTTCCGCGCAGCAGGACATCGGTCAGGGTCTCCGGGAGCGCCTCCCCGGTCGGGGAGAAGCCGACCGGCCAGGTCGCCGGGTCGATTCCGCGTCCAAGCGGATGATCCGGCCGGACCGTCGGCGACCAGCGGGCCGGGCTGGGCTGACGCGGCGCGGTCGCCCTCGTCGTGTCGAGCTCGGTCGACGCCGACGCCGACGCCGACGCCGACGCCGACGCCGACGCCGACGCCGATGTCGACGCGGGCGTCGGCACCGGCTGGGTCGGCCCGCTGTCGCGCGCGTCGGCGCGGTCGTCGTCCCAGGAGGGGTGCGGCGGTAGCCCCGCCATCGTCATCACCCCCGGTCGTCGCCAACTGTGACGACGTCAGCCTGGGCCGTAACTCTGTGTAGCGCAACCCGAGGCCGTTGTCGGCGCGTGGGGGATCACCGCGCCGAATCGGGGCGTCGTGCGCCAGTGTGGCGCGACAGCGTGATCAGAGCAGTTCGTTGATCACCAGGGTCTGTGCCCGGCCGGGACCGACACCCACAGCCGACACCGGGGCTCCGGACATCTCCTCGATCGTCGCCACGTACGCCCGGGCGGCGTCCGGGAGGTCGGCGAAGTCCGTCACACCGGAGATGTCCTCATGCCAGCCGGGGAGCTCTTCGTAGATCGGCTTCGCGTGGTGGAAGTCCGTCTGCGTCATCGGCATCTCGTCGGTCCGCCTGCCGTTGATCTCGTAGCCGACGCAGACCGGCACGGTGTCGAAGCCCGAAAGCACGTCGAGCTTTGTCAGGAACAGATCGGTGAGCCCGTTGACCCGTACGGCGTAGCGGGCGATCACCGCGTCGAACCAGCCGGTGCGCCGCGCCCGGCCGGTCGTCACGCCGAACTCGCCACCGATCCGGCGGAGCTCCTCACCGACCTTGTCGTCGAGCTCGGTGGGGAAGGGCCCCGAACCCACCCGGGTGGTGTACGCCTTGATGATCCCGACGACCCGGCTGATCCTGGTCGGACCGATCCCCGCCCCGGTCGCCGCGTAGCCGGCCGTCGGGTTGGAGGAGGTCACAAACGGATACGTGCCGTGGTCGACGTCGAGCAGCGTGCCCTGCGATCCCTCGAGAAGCACGACCTTGCCGTCGCGCAGCGCCGTGTCCAGCAGGAGACCGGTGTCGGCGATGTGCGGCGTCAGCCGCCGCGCGTAGGCCGCGTACTCCTCGACCACCTCGTCGACATCGATCCGGCGCCGGTTGTAGACCTTCGTCAGGACCTGGTTCTTCTCCCGCAGCGCCAGCTCCAGCTTCTGCCGGAAGATGCCCGGGTCGAGCAGGTCCTGGACACGGATGCCGGTGCGGGCGACCTTGTCCCCGTAGGCGGGGCCGATGCCGCGGCCGGTCGTACCGATCCGCGCCTTGCCGAGGTATCGCTCGGTGACGCGGTCGAGCGCCCGGTGGTGCGGCATGATCAGATGTGCGTCCGCGCTGATCAGCAGCCGGGAGACGTCGACCCCCCGAGCCTGCAGCCCGTCCATCTCGGACAGCAGCACGCCCGGGTCGATGACGACACCGTTCCCGATGACCGGGACGCAGTCGGCTCGCAGAACTCCGGAGGGGATCAGGTGCAGAGCGTAGCTCTCCGCACCGATCACCACCGTGTGGCCGGCGTTGTTACCTCCCTGGTACCGAACGACGTAGTCGACGGCGCCGCCCAGGAGGTCGGTCGCCTTTCCTTTTCCTTCGTCGCCCCACTGGGCGCCGATGAGGACTAGAGCAGGCACCGGGCGAGGTTACTAGGGATATCGCCCTGTCGGGACCCGATCGGCCTCGACAGGGAAAAGCTCGCTGCGTTATGCCATCTCATGACTACTATGCGAGGTCGAGTTCACGGAGTGCGACCGGATCGCTGTCGGCGAGAAACTCGCGGCACCTGGTCGCCTCCGCGTCCTCGCCGATCTCCGCCGCAGCCCGCGACAGTGCGGCCAGCGCGCGCAGGAAGCCGCGGTTCGGCTCATGAGACCACGGAATGGGCCCGTGGCCCTTCCATCCGGACCGCCGGAGCTGATCGAGGCCCCGGTGATAGCCGGTACGCGCGTAGGCGTAGGCCGCCACCGGCTGACCCGCGCCGAGCGCCTCCTCCGCGAGGATCGCCCAGCCGAGGCAGGCAGCGGGGAAACGGGCCGCGACGGACTCCGCGCCCGCACCCGAGGTCATCGCCTCCACCACAGCGGCGTCGGATGGAAGCAGCGTCGGCGGCGGACCCGACAGCAGGTTCTGGTTCGCGGGCGGTGTCGTCATGGGCACATCCTGCCCGACCGGCGTCACGCCCGGCGCCGGGCGGGCCCACCGGCTGACTGCTGGTCCCGCCGCGGCCCACATGCCAACCAGGCATACGACGACCTGCCAAACTGGCATGAGGCACCCGGAGCCAGGTCAGCTGGTGACGGTGGCGCTCCACAGGTTCTGCCCGACCACGCCGGGCTGCCCGTCGCTGATCCGCGTCAGGTATGAGTAGAGCGCGGCGACGCCCTGGGACTCCTGGCCGAACTTGCCGTCGACCGTCAGCACGAACTTGCGCTCGCGCATCTCGGCCTGCCACACGAACGCGTCGGCGCGTACCTCGTCGCCCATGCCGACGTTCAGCGCTTCACCGCCGAAGTTGGTGCCGACCTGGCTGCGTGCGCGTTCGAGGGTCATGGGGGGCTCGGCCGGGGTGAGTGCCTGCTCGACGGCATCGCCGATGGTGCCCGAGGATTCCGGGGCCGGGCCGTTGCGCGTCAGGCCGAGCTTGTTGCTGCAGGCCGGCCACGGTGACCAGCCACGCGAGTCATACAGCTTGTAGGCGGCATCGTCCTGCATCGCCGGCGGAGCCTGGTCGGGTCGACCGGGGTAGCCGAGGCCTGTCCAGGTGCGCTGGTCGAACTGGTAGGCGCCGTAGAAGCCGTTGCCCGTGTTGATGGCGTAGTTGCCGCCGGACTCGCACTGGCGTAGCCGGGCGAAATCATCCGCCGTCGCGGCGCCGGCAGGGGCCGCGGTGACGGCGAGCCCCGTTCCGACCAGGGCCGTGACGGCCCCGGTGGTCCGCAGGACACGGGTGGCGGTGGACGGCGGCTGCGCCGCTCGGTGCCTGCCACCACGACCGGTCGAACGGACGGGATCACGATCATGCGACCGCATCAGGTGTCCTTCCCGTCGCCTGCGGGGTGAGCTGTCGGGTTCGGGCTGGAAGCTGCCCGGTCGGCGTACCAGGACCCGGCCCGTCCTCGCGGACCGGTGTGTCCCGGCTGTATCGGTACGCCGGCTTAACCCCTAGGACGCAACGAATGCGCCCGGATGGTGGGTCCCCCACTCCTGCCCTGTGTCGTCCGCTCCAGTACCGGCCGAGTGGACGGGGGCAGGATTCGGCGTCCGTCCACACGACCTCGCCCCGGGGGGAGGCGAGTGGGCGGAACTGTAGCGAGATCTACCTACATGACGCAAATCCCGCTGGCCAGGGCGGGATCGGAAAGGACCATATCGGAGTCACCCGAACGGGCCAATTGACGGATGGGTGGAGGAGATGGTCATCACACCCGAACCGCGCCACATTACCGTCCCCTCGACATCTCGGACGCACCGGGGGTCCGTCATGCGGCTGGCGCCCCTGCCGGCTTCAGGCCGGGACGGTCCATGACCCGAGGAAGGTCCATGACCGGCGATGCCCGCTCGGCGGCCCAGGCCTGGGCGCCCGGGGACACGGGGCGGCGCCAGGGAGGGTCGGCGGCGGGCGGTGGGGGGCCGGCGACGGCGCCGGCCACCGGCAGCTGGAGAGCGCCGACGCCACGCCCGCCTACCGGGATCGCCGGTGTGGGGCGGGTACCGATCTGGCCATGACCGGTGCGGTGAGGTGGCGTCGTCGAGGGAGGTCGTTCGGCGCGGCCGTGGAGGGAATGCGCGCCGAACGCATCCCGCGGGTGATCGAGATGATCGGCGGGAAGGCCGCGACGCCCGGACACCTGCCCCGAGGCCGGTACCGCTCCGGCGGTGGGGCTGTCCGGGTCCTGCGACACGCGGACCGTTGGGGCGCTCCGCGTTGCGTCCCGCGCGCCACGGCTGGGTCAGCGCCGGGCGGGCGGGCCGTCGCACGTCACGGCGACTGGATGAGACGCCTTCCGGGCTTGACGGACCGGGAGGAACGTCCCGTCGGGCGAGGTGCTCGACAACTCGGATGTGGACAACTCAGATGTGGATCAGGTGTGGACAACCGCGCTGGGACGGTGCAGCCACGGTCGGGTGGTTCCTGGGGCTCCTGGCATCACCGCGCCCGACCGGGACGGAGCGGGCGGGTGCGGTGAGCCTCCCCGGCGCGCGTCCGCGCTTTCGGGGCTGGGAGGAGGGAGGGACGAGGATCCGGTCGGACGGCCGTGAAGGCCCGCTCTCGCCGGAGCGGGAACGCAGTCGGTGGGCCGACCGTTGTCAGGCGAGGACGGCATGCACGCCCTCGACCGACTCCCGGTTCGCGGCGGGGTCCTTGTCAGCGTTGAGCCTTTTCCATCGTCGGCTCCGACCTGCGGTATCTCCGGTCGTGCACCATGAGATGGGAAGGCTCGTCGATCCGGTCCGGGCGGGGGCTTTCCCCGTGCAGCCGGGAGGGTTCGGCTGTGGAAGGCAGGTTGCCCTCACGGGGTGCTGGCTTTCGGTGCCGCGCGCTGGGGCCCGCGAATGAGCGGGCGGGCAGGCAGGCGACCGAGTGCTCCGCCGGGGCGGGCAGGCGTCAGCCGAAGGTGGCCGCCCAGGTCTGCGGGCCGAGGACGCCATCGACGATGAGGCCGCGCGCCGTCTGGAAGTCCCTGGCCGCGGCTGCGGACTTCGGCCCGTAGCAGCCGTCGACGGCGAGGGAGTAGCCGAGGGAGTTCATCTTTTCCTGCCAGGTCTTGATTTCGTCAGTGACCTGGTTGTGTACCGACGCGAAGTAGTTGCGCGTCAGAGGGGGCACACCCGTGGTGGCGACGGGCTGCGCGACCAGACTGGTTCGCTCGGCCGTACGGGAGGCCTGGCTGCCTGACCCCGACGACGACGCGCCGGGTGAGAGCTGGTCGCCGCCCATTCCGCTCCCGCACACCGGCCACTGGCCGAATCCGGAGCGGAGCGCGAGCTTCAGCGCCGCCTCGTCCTGCAGGGCGGGTGGAGCGGTGTGTGGAAGGCCAGAGTACCCCAGGCTCTGCCAGGTCCCGGCGGAGAACTGGTAAGCGCCATAGTAGCCGTTACCGGTGTTCGTCGTGTAGTTGCCGCCGGACTCGCATTGCCGCAGACCTTCCCAGGTCGTTGCGGCATTCGCCGGTTGGCTGATGGCGATTGTGCCTCCGACCGTCGCGACAAGGACGGATACGGGGACGAGGGTGCGGGCCCGGCTGCGGGTACTGCTGCGGCGTTGTCGGCCACTGGTACGTGCGTCGGACATGCGTGAGTTTTCCTTCCCCACGCCTGCGAGGTGAGCTGTCGGGTTCGGGCAGGGAACAAGCCCGGCCGCATGTCAGGAACTCCCAAATCCTGTGCCTTCGACAGCAAGGAAGACGGTTCCTCATTGCTGTCAACGGCCCTGCGGCTTCACCCCAAGGCCACCAGGTTCGGTGGCCGGGTATTGGTTCCCCCGCTCCTGCCATCGGGTTTTTGTTTCCGGCGGATGGGGGCAGGGATTCGGCGTGCACCCGTCGGGTGCCCGGCCTGTCTCCGGGCACGGCGAAGACCATAACCACAACGTCGGGCGAGGCGACAAGGATTGAATGGTCGACGTGAAGAAGAGCACACTCCCGCGCGCCTTCTTGAGATTGGCTGTGGGCCCTGGTATCGCGCGCGCACGCGCGCTCATTAACTTGGTGGGCGTTTCGTGGTGGAGGGTTCGGGTCGACTGATCACGCTCGCGAAAGATCACCGGTATTGCCTGCGGTGCGAGCTATTCGCCGGAATCGGAGCCAAGGCTACCGCTCACTGCGGATCTCGTCACTAACGAGGGTAAAAATTTATATTCTTGTACCGATGGGGGTTCGGGCGTCGCGTCATGTGAGATACGCAATCGTAACTATGAGTTAACGTAAGTGTATCTTTCGTCGCCGACGAGCCTGTCGGGGGGTCGGATCGAGGGCTCGGAGCGCCGCACCGCCGAGGCCTGGAGTGATCTTGTGAGGGTGCGTGCAGACTCGGGCGTCATCGTCGCTGTGGCACCCATGGTGCCTCTCGGTGTCTCTCTGGTAGCCGATAGTCACATCGGTGGCAATGTGGCGAATGGCCGGGCCCGTGGCGACCGGTCCGGCCAGCCCGCTGTGGACGGCGGCGCGAACTATGTCCCCGCGCTTCGGTGCGGGACGGGTCGGGAGAGCCTGCAGCGAGCCGGACGTTTCCCGGTCTGTCTGGACGAGGCCGGAGATTCCGGATGGCGGGYCCGCTGCCGCGGTGGTGCGTTCCGTCCACCGATTCGCTGCTTGGCGCTGATCCCTCACTGCCGTGCGAGCCCGTGGGTGGCCGAATCGGCCGAAGAGGCCACATGGCAGCCCACGCGAGGCTTTGCCCAGGCGTGGGCGGCCTTGGCATCGAGGTGTGGTCTGAGCAGGTCGTCGGGCCGCGTCTACTTCCGCGCGGGATCGGACCACTGTGGCCCTGAGGGTGTCCTGGCTCGGTATGGCGGGCGATGTGCCGTCGCCAGGCCGCACGATCTTCGTGGGGTTCTTCCGGGTGCTTGACGTCCCGGATCGCGGCCGGGCGCGGGCTGGTCACCCGCTGGAGACCTGTGAGTGAAATAGATCACACACTGCTGCCGGCCGGTCGTCCGGACGGGTGAACGTCAGCGGCCGGGCGTTGCCGGTTGAGATCACGTGCGGGCGTGGCGGGGGTGCTGGGCGGCCGGGGCGGGCCGTCGTACTGCCAGCGGCGACAGGGAGCCGGAGCAGTGGGAAAGGAGATGCCGGGAGCAGCGGGAGAAGGAGATAAGGAGAGGGAGATGGGAGACAAGGGAGATGGGAGACAAGGAGGAGAAGGAGGAGATGGAGGAGATGGAGACAGGGAGCGGGCGACGGGCCGCGGGGGAGCGGTGCGCCAGGAGCCGCGGGGAGCGGAGAGGCCAGGAGCCGGAGCCAGGCATGGGCGCGGCCGCGATCGGTGAGCCTTCTCGATCTCACGTTGTCGGGCGCTGTGGCCCACAGGCCAGAGCCGACGATGGAAAAGGCTCGGTCGGCGCGCACGCGGACGATGCACCGGGCGGCATCAGGCGAGCGGCATCAGGCGAGCGGAGTGCTCCCGGGAACGTGGGCGCCCCCGGGAGCATGAACGGACTACTGAGGTCCCTGCCGGACCAGCGTGGCCCGGCTCAGATGTCGGGCAACGGACCGGGCAGAGCCCGGATGACGTCGGTCAGACGCCGATCGAACGGCCCGCGGACCGCAGGTCAGAACAGGCCTGGGCGACTCGTGCCGCCATCGAGGTCTCCGCGGCCTTCCCGTAGGTGCGCGGGTCGTAGGCCTTCTTGACCCCGACCTCGCCGTCCACCTTCAGGACCCCGTCGTAGTTCCGGAACACGTGGTCCACGATGGGGCGGGTGAAGGCGTACTGGGTGTCGGTGTCGACGTTCATCTTGATGACACCGTAGTCGAGCGTTTCGCGGATCTCGGAGAGGTCCGAGCCGCTGCCGCCGTGGAAGACGAGGTTGAACGGCTTGGCGTCGGCACCGAGGCCGAGCTTCTCGGCCACATGCTGCTGGCCCTCGCGAAGGATCGCAGGCCGTAGCTGGACATTGCCGGGCTTGTACACGCCGTGAACGTTGCCGAACGTCGCGGCCAGCATGTAAGCCCCCTTCTCCCCGGTTCCGAGCACCTCGGCGGTGCGGAACATATCGCCGGGAGTGGTGTAGAGCTTCTCATCGATCGCGCCGACGACGCCGTCCTCCTCGCCGCCCACGACGCCGATTTCGACCTCCAGCACGATACGTGCGGCCCGACAGTCGGCGAGCAGCTCGTCCGCAATCTTGAGGTTTTCCTCGAGCTCTACCGCGGAGCCGTCCCACATATGGGACTGGAAAAGCGGATCCCGCCCCTGCGAAACTCGCTCACGAGAGATCGCGATAAGTGGGCGAATGTAGGTGTCGAGCTTGTCGGCCGGGCAGTGATCCGTGTGCAGCGCGATGTTTACCGGATATGCTTTGGCGACGTGGTGCGCGTACTCTGCGAGTGCCTCGGCCCCGAGCACCATGTTCTTGATGGTCGTGCCTGAAAGGAACTCGGCGCCGCCGGTTGAGACCTGGACGATTCCGTCACTGCCGGCCTCCGCGAAGCCCCGCAGCGCCGCGTTGAGGGTCTGCGACGAGGTCACGTTGATGGCGGGGTAGGCGTAGGCGTTCGACTTCGCCTGGCTGAGCATCTCGGCGTAGACGTCTGGGCTGGCGATGGGCATCGGTGGAGCTCCTCGAAAGGTCTAGGGGCGCCCGACCGCCCGGTGGCACCAAGCCACCGCGGGCCGTGGCGCCGGACGCGCCGCCGAACCCGCCACCACCCCCCGGAGATCCCGGGGCGCGGTTGCGCCCGACGCGTGCCGACGGCAGGTGTTGGCCGAAGGGTATGACGTCACCCGGCTCGGACGGGTGTGGTTCCACGTGACATCGCCGGAAGCTGGTCGGATGTCTCATCCTGATCGCGCTCCGGCGGCAGACTGGCCTCGTGGACATCGAAGACCTCTCTGGGATGACCCTCTACGCCATCCTCTTCGCGGTGATTTTCGTGGAGAGTGGGGTCCTGGTCGGCTTCTGGCTCCCCGGCGACACCGTGCTGTTCGGTGCGGGTCTGGTCGCAGCCGACCCGTCAGCCGACGTCTCGATCCTCGTACTCGCGCTCGGTGTGCCGGTGGCGGCGAGCCTCGGCGCCGTTGTCGGGTATGCGACCGGCCGTCATCTCGGCCGCCCCTACCTCGAACGCCGCCATGCGGGAGCGCTGGTTCGAACGGAGGACTTCTACCAGCGCTTCGGCGCGGCCACACTGATCGCGGCTCGGTTCGTGCCCTGGGCGCGGACGTTCGCCCCGGTGCTGGCCGGCGCGGTGTCGATGCCCAGGCACCGGTTCGGCGCGGCAGTGATCGCCGGGGCTGTCATCTGGGGAACCGGCCTGGTCCTGCTCGGCTATGCGGCCTCAGCCGTTCCCGGCCTGCGCGATGCCGCGGTCTGGATCGGGGTTGTGGTGATCGTGGTGTCCGTGCTCGCCGGGGCGGGGGGCGAGCTCATGCGCAGGCGGGTGGCCCGCTCACGGAGCGTGGAGGACCCCGCGGGTACGAGTGCGGGCTGATCCGCTCCCGTACCCCGCGTCGTCCCAAGCGCGCTGCCGCATTGGGTGTCCGTTGCTCGTTCTGTCGTGATCAGGTCCGTACGGTTACTGATCGTGGGCTTCGTCGGGCAAACGTGTGGTCGTATGAGCGATCACACCGAAGTGCCGATCACACCGAAGTGCCGATCACGCCGCGGCTGGAATGCGCGCGGAACCTCCTGAACGCGCGGGTACGGGCCGGTCGGATTCTGGCCGGCCGGGCCGGTCGCGCCCGGTTGGTGGACCCCGATCCCGCGGCGGACGGGTACGGAGGCCTTCCTGCCGGCCTTTGATCGTGTTCGTGGTCCTGCTGGGTCTGGCGGCGGTCTCCGGTGTGGGTGTGCCGAGCATCGGCGTTGCTTCGGTGGCGTTGCCGGCTTCGAGCGCCGAGGCGGCCAGCGCCGCGATGTCGGATCGCGGCGGTCAGCTTTCCGCCGATCACGCGCGTGTCGCGGCCGGTGTGGACACCGCGCCCGCGGGTGCGTCGAGGAGCCGCCTGCCCGCCGTGGTGATCCCCAGGGCGGCTCCGCGTCCGGTGGACGCACGCCGCACGGCGGACCCACCGACTGCGAGGCGGGCGGCGACTGCGCCGTCGGCGCGGGCGCTCGCGCACCCTGTGGTCGTCAGCCGTGGTGACGGCGAGATCCATGAGGGCACGGACGATGACGCCAGGGGGATCTCCGGGCCCGGTGGCAGTTCAGCGCAACCTGGCAGTTCGCCACAACCCGGTGGCACCCGGCCGAACGGTGGCCAGCCCGGTCGCACTGCGTCCGGTGCGACCGGCACCGACGCGGACGGATCGGGCGACGTCGAGTCCGGGCAGTCCGGGCAGCCCGGGCAGGTCGGTAGGCGACCGGTTGCCGCCGGTCAGGCCGCCGCGGGTGGGCCGGAGCTGCCCGGTGTCCCAACGACGGTCAACGGCCCGGCAACGGTCAACGGCCCGGTAGCGGTCGCTGGGCCGGAGCCGGCCGCCAGCGCGGGACCCGCAGGCCCCGCGCAGTCCGGTCCGGACAGCGTTACGGTCGCTTCCCGGCCGGAACCAGCGCCGGCTCAGCAGCCTTCCGCATCCGCCACCGGCGCCGAGCCCGCGACGGGCGCCGAGCCCGCCGCCGGCACAGCGGCCGACTCAGGCACAGCAGCCGTCGGCCCAGACGCAGCCGTCGGCTCAGGCACCGGCGCGGCCACCGGCGCGGCCACCGGCACCACGCCTGCCGCCGGCACGGCTACCGCTGCGGGCGTCGAGCCCGCCGCCGTGGCTACCGCCTCCGGCGCTGCCGCTGACAACAGTGCCGCGCTCATCGCGCAGGTCATCGCGCTCACCAACGATCAGCGCGCCGCGGTCGGATGCTTGCCGCTGGCGATCGACTCCCGCCTCAGTGCCTCGGCGCAGGCCCACAGCGACGACATGGCGAGCCACAACTACTTCAGCCACACCGGGTTGGACGGGAAGTCACCGTTCGACCGGATCACGGCCGCCGGCTACGACTTCTCGGTCGCGGCAGAGAACATCGCGGCCGGTCAGCGGGCCCCGGCAGCCGTGGTCGCCGACTGGATGGCCAGCCCGGAGCACCGGGCGAACATCGTGGACTGTGAGCTCACCCAGATCGGGGTCGGGTACGCGACCGGTGGTGACTACGGCACCTACTGGGTCGAGAACTTCGGCACCGGTGCATGAGAGCTGCTGGGCAGCACCACACATGCGGCACACGCTGCCTCGCTTCTCGGTGAGGCACCGCGAATCTGACCGGCCGGCGCCGGCGACCCGCCAAGTCCCTCTGAAGATCTGGCGATTCTGCTCGTTCGGGAGTCTGTCGCAGATGGCGCCGATCAAGAGCGCTGGTCGGTGGGCGGGGAGGTTCGCACTCCACGAACGCTGCCGGACCTCCGCCTCCGAGTGTCCGCTAGCCTGGCGGCCCGGTTTGGCGAGTCGCAAGAGTGAACGATTTTGGTCGGTGCAACGACCAAAATCCTTCTTTCTTGCGGGTGGCCAGGCGGCGTCGCGCCCATTTTGCCCCTTTTGAGGAACTATCGGTGCTGCGTGGCGGTGCGGGATCATCGATGGGTGGATGTGCGGGTGGGGTTCGCATCCCATGGGCATGGCTCCGCAAAGCCCATGCTGGTGGCCCGGCATCCGCCGCGCCCCAGGACTCTGCCACGGGCTCTCCGGCTCCGGCGACCACGAACCCCTCAGATCCTGGCGGCGGCAGCGGCAGCGGCAGCGGCAGCGGCGGCGGCAGCGGCGGCAGCGGCAGCACGGCCGGGGCGGCAAGTCCGCTCGCACCCGCCACCTTTGTGGACGTCCCATCTGTCCGGCGGCGAGCTGTCGGACGTACCGGGTACGATCTCTCGCCACCGACCCAAGGTCGGGCGGATCTCGTCCGGCGAGGTCGGCACCAGTAGATCACGTATTCTCTGGTCCAAAACGGACCGGTGTGTCGGATTCCGTCCGTCGGCACGCGCGGAGCGCGGACCAGCCGAGCGGATCGGGCAGCGGGTGGGAGGGCGATTGGCTCGGTCGGTGGTCACCGGCGCGGCCGGATTCCTCGGTGGCGCTGTGGCGCAGGAGCTCCGCCAGCGGGGCGACGAGGTGGTCGCGCTCGACGTTCGGCGTGGGCCCGGTATCACGCAGGCCGATGTGACGACCGCCGGCGACTGGGAGAAGGCGCTCGACGGTGCGGACCTGCTCGTCCACGCCGCCGCGGTGGGCATGGGCGGGGTCGGCGAGCTCACGCCGGTGCGGGCGGGCCGGGTGACACCGCCGAGCCGTGTCACCACCGCGCAGATGCGCAAGGTGCTGCTCGGCGGCACCGCGACGGTGCTGGACGCCGCCCAGCGAGCCGGTGTGGGCCGGGTGATCCACCTGTCCTGCGTGAGCGCGCTGGGTGGCGACACGCCGATGCTCGCCGACGAGTCCGCGCCGGTAGGTCTCACCGGCGAGCCACGTGCGGACGCGATCGCCGCGGCCGAGCAGACGGCGAACGCCGCCGCGGCGCACGGAGCGCCCGTCACCGTGCTGCGGATCGCGGACGCCTACGGCCCCCGTGCCGGGCGTTGGACGCTGTGGCCGGTGCTGCTGATGCGCGCCGGGCGGTTCGTGCTCGTCGACGGCGGCGGAGGCCGGCTCAGCCCCGTCCATGTCGACGATGTGGTCGCCGCGGTGACGGCGGTGGCCGCCGCTCCCGTCGATGTGGTCGCCGGCCGGGTGCTCCATGTGACCGGTCCCGAGGCGACGACCGGCGCCGACTTCTTCGGCCGCTATGCGGCGCTGGCGGAGGTCAGGCCGCCGAGATCGGTCCCCGCACGGCTGTGCGAGGTCGTTGACGCGGTTGATCGGCTGCCCGGCCGGTCTCGGTCGGCGTCAGGCCGCCGCCCCGGGCTGCTTCGCGGGCTTGGCGCCAAGCTCGTCGTGAACGTGGATCCGCGGGTGCGGGTGGATCTGGGCCCGCTGACCATCCAGGATCTGACCAGGACCGGAACGGTGTCCGGGCGCCGCATCGCCGAGCTCGTCGGCTGGGAGCCCCGGGTCGACCTCGATGAGGGGATGCGCCGGACCGGCGCCTGGCTGCGTGACCGGGGTTTGCTCGGCGTCACGGAGCCGGCGCGTCGTGGGTGAGGGCCCCACCCTCACCACAGCGCGGATGCGCGCACTTCCACTCACGGTCTGGAACGTCGGTTTCGTGGCCGAGGAACTCGCCCAGGCGATGGTCCTGGCCGCCCGAGGCCGGCCGGTGCGGCTTGCGGCCGGCGAGCTCTTCGGCGGTGCGCTCGACTCCGCGCCTGCGGCAGCGGATTCCGCGGCCACGGATCCGACCGGAATGCGCAGGGAGCTGAGGCGGCGAGTCAGCGCCGGCACCGGGATCCTCACCTGGGTGTTGCGCGGTCAGGACGGCGTGGCGCTGGGGCTGTTGGCCGCGGACACGCATCGCGCCCGCGCGGTGGTCGGCGTTCGGGTGAGCAACCCGTATCGGCGTGATGGTTTCGGCGGTGAGGCGGTCCAGGCGCTCTCGAGCTGGCTGGAATATCGGGGCCTGCTGGTCGGGAGCCGGATCGGGGTCGGCGACGTGGTCGGCAAGCGCCTGGCCCAGACGACGGCCTTCGTGCCGACCGGAGTACTGCTCACCGAACGCCGGAGATTGTGGATTCGGCCGCCCTTGTGATCACTCGGGGTGGCGCCGCAGTGCGTCGGTTGTCCGCTCGATGATCTGTTACGCAACGTTAGCATTGCCGGAACTGTTGGGCTGCTGGTGCTGAAGTGTGGCCTCTCGTGTGGGCTGCCCGTGGTGGGGCTGGAGGTGACGGGAGACGGAACGCCGCCGCCCGCGCAGTCCGGCCCCGACACCCCCCGAACGTGCCATTGGTGCTGGTCAAGGGCTTCCCCTTCACCTGTCAAGGGTGGTATTCGTGAAGACCCCTCAGGGGCGGGGTGTCGGCGATCCGACAAAGTTTCTTCGTGGTTTCGTGGACAGCCCGGCTCGGTCGGACACGCCGACGCCACGAGCCCCCTGTTCAGAACGTGACGTCCTGGGGCACCATAGGAGCTGATGTCGCCACCGGTAGTCGGTCGCCCAACGGTCGGCCGGTCCGGTTGAGGCATCCGCGACGAGTGGGGCCGTCGTGGCTCGGAAGGGGAACTCGCACCTTCGCGTCACCTGCGTCTGGAGGTCTGCACGATGAGCGTGGATGCCCGTAGGGAGGTTCCGGCCGGAACCCGACCGAGCGAGGTCACGTACGACCACCTGATCATTCCTCCGCACTGGCGCCGGCCGGCGGGTTCGGCTCCCGGGGCACCCAACACGCTTTTCCCGCGTGGCGAGCAGACAACCGCGCCGCCGCCCGGGCCCGCCGTGACAGGCGCGTCGCCGATCAACCCGGTCACCGGGCCGATGACGGGCCCGCTGCTCGTCGGCACCACCGCACGTGCGTTCGCCAAGCTGGACGATCTCGTGCGGCTCAGCGAGAACGATCGTGCGGTGATCGACGAACGGCGGGCCGAGGCGGAGCGGGCCCTGCGGTCGATCTTCCCGCCGCGCTGTGCCCTTCCGCTCGTGGGCGTGGCCACCATCGGTTCCGCCGGGCGCGACACGATGATCCGCCCGCTCGACGAGGTGGACATCTTCGTGGTCTTCAGCGCCGCGAACAGCGCCTGGAAGCGTTTCCGCTGGGATTCACGCGATCTTCTCGTCTGCGTCCGGAACGCGATCGGTGGCGACCGGGTGCAGACGATCGGCACCCGCGGGCAGGCCCTGCGCATCGTGTACGACGCCGCGCCCGACGTCCATCTGGTGCCTGCCTTCGACCACCCCCGTGCCGGCTACGTGATCCCGGACAGGGTCGGCGGCTGGTTGCCGACGCGCCCGGAGCGCCATGCCAGCTGGACGATGGACCTCGGGCCCCGGGTGATCTCAGCGGTCCGGTTGCTCAAGGCGTGGAACCGGGTCTGCGGGAGCCACCTGCGGTCGTTCCACATCGAGGCGCTCGCCGGGCAGGTGCTCGCCGGCCGTGGGCTCAACACCCGCCAGGGCCTCGCCGAGGTCTTCCGGTACATGGACGAGATCGGCCTCGCCGTCGGCGATCCGTCCGACATCCGGGGTGACCTCTCCAGCTACCTTCGTCGGGACGATCTCGACGACCTGGCGGTGTTTGTTCGGCAGGCGCGTGACTTCTCGGCCCGCGCGGTCGCGGCCGAGCGGGCCGGCAGGCACGAGGAGGCTGTGAGCCTGTGGGGAACCATCTTCGGGCCGGAGTTCCCGACCTTCGGGTGACATCTCACCGAGCCTGCCGAGGTCCTGTTCGCTATTGAGCCTTTTCCGGCTCACAGCCGTCACCGAACGCCGCGAGTCCGGGTCGACGATGGAAAAGGCTCATTCTCCGGGCGTGGTCTGCTCCGGCCCGAGCCGGGAGCGTTCCGCCTGTTCGGCGGCAAGCTGGCACGCCTCCCGCGCGTCCCGTAGACGTGCCTGGATTCGCACCGGGCCGCCGGTGGAGTCCAGGTGGACGTCCGCGAGGCCCAGCAGACGGGGCAGCGGTCGCGCGACCAGCTGAATGCTCTGAACCTTGTTGTGCGGGATGATGTCGGTCCGTTGCCAGAGGCGTCCGGAGCGAGTGACGAAAACCTGGTCGTCGTGGCCGCAACGGAGCTGGCGCCAGCGGAACGGCGCCAGCAGCCGAGCACGGCCCGGTGGCGGCAGCAGCTGGACGTCCGCCAGGTTCACACCGGGCAGCAGGCGTTCGACCAGCATCACCGCCTGGGCCCGGGGCGCCACCGGCAACAAGGTGCTTCGCGCGTCGCCAGCGACGTTTACCTGGACCTCCACCCAGTCCGGCCAGCGCCACAGCGGTGAGCTGTGCAGCCGGATCGCCTGCACCCGACCATGCGGAACGGTGTGATGAGCGCGATCGAGCAGGCCGCCTCGAATACGCAGACCGTCCGGCGATTCCGACACGGTGAACAGGTAGCCGCTCGCGAAACGACGGAAGGACGTACGCCAGACACCGACGAGCGCGGGCGTGACCGCCACGAAGCCGGCGAGGGTTCCCGTGAAYAGCGCCGGCGTGACAAGCAGTACGGCGGCGGCGAGGGCCAGCCACGGTCCGGGAGAAAGCGCGATGGACGCGGCCAACCGTCGCGGCGGGACGATGGTGAGCGGGCGTTCGGGCGCCTCGCCCGCCTCGGGGGCGATTCCGGCGGCGCGGGCGAGCAGCTCGGCCCGCAACGTCCTCGCCCGGTCCAGCGACAGGTAGCTCAGGCTGGTGACCGATTCCTCGTCTCCGTCGTGCGCGCCACCGAGATCCAGCCGCAGCGCGGCGAGCCCGGTCGCGCGGGCGATCAACGACTGGGTGATCTCCACCGACTGGATGCGGTCGAGACGCACGTCGCGGAAACGTTTGACGAGAAGGCCGGTTTCCAGCCGGATGCTGTCGGCCCCGACCCGGAAGCGGGTGAACCGCCAGGCGCAGTATCCGTAGGCGGCGGCCGAGGGAAGCAGGACCGCGAGAGTGGCCAGCACGCCATGCGTGCTCAGTTCGTCGGCGAAGTTCCTCAGCACGCTCGCCGCGACGGCCGCGACCAACAGCCAGCCCCGCAGGAGCGGTGTCAGGGGGTGCAGGTGCTGATACCCGTCACCCTGGCTGGCGGACGGGCCGGTGGCGTGGTTCGGGTCGGCGGCGTGGTCCGAACCTGCTGTGGTCAAAGCCCGGCTGCCCGGGAGCGGCCGCGCGCGGCCAGTGAGTCCCGTAGCCTCGCCGCCTCGCCCGGCCCCAGCCCGGGGATGACCGCGTCCGTCGTGGCTGCGGCGGTGTGCAGGCGTACCTGGGCCACCCCGAACCGGCGAGAAAGCGGGCCGGAGGTGACATCCACCAGCTGCATCCGGCCGTAGGGGACCACGACCAGCCTGCGGACCAGCACGCCGTGCTGGATGAGCAGGTCGTCGTCGCGTTCGGCGTAGCGCCAGGCCGCCCACGCCCGGCCGATGGACCGCCAGGCCAGGGCGGCCGCCGCAAGCGGGACGAACCCGACGAGAAGGCCCGGAAAACCCAGGAGGCCGCCACCGGCGAGCGCGGCGAAAACGCTGAGCGGGAGCGCGACGGCGGCGAGCAGCAGGCGGCGTAGTCGCCGGAGCTGGGGTGACAGTCCAGACCAGCATTCCGGTGGAACCCGCCAGATGTCCGCCATCGCTGCGCTGTCCGGGGCAGGGCGCGCAGCGGTGTGCATGTGGCAACCATAAGGTCTGCACGCCGGGCTTCCAGCTCATTTTCGCAGTGGTAGTCACCGTGTGGCCGGCATTGACCAATCTGACTACGGATTGGCCGGAACGAAACCTGCGCGCATGGTCTGTTTGTGTGCGTTCAGTAAGCCTTTTCCATCTCACGGTGCACGGTCGAGGACGCCGCCGGTCCGAGTCGGGGGCCGGTCCGAGTCGGCACGAAAACGAGGCTCAGTCGTCTCGGCCGGTCCTCGCCGGCGCCCCGTCCTGGGAACGCCGGCGGCCGTGCTCGGGCGGCGCCGGGGCGTTGTGGTGACGGTGGTCGCTCTGGAGGTCGTCGCCTTGAACGTGGTCGCCCTGAAGGTGGTCGTGCTGGAGGTCGCCGCCTTGAACGTGGTCGCCCTGAAGGTCGTCGTGCTGGAGGTCGTCGCCCTGAACGGCGTCGTGACGAGGGCTGTCGTGCGCAAGCAGGTGGACTTCGGTGAGCATGTCGTCCACAGCCACGGAGCCGGTGGGGGCCGGGTGGACGTCACCGGCCGCGCGGGGTGCCGCGGCGAGGGCCGGGTGGCTCGGCCACCACACGGCGGGGCCCACGTCCAGGGCGAGCGCCGGCACCAGCACCGAGCGGACGACGAGCGTGTCGAGCAGAACCCCGAAAGACACCAGAAAGCCGACCGCGGCGAGCTGAACCAGAGGGAAGATCATAAGTACCGCGAAGGTGGCGGCAAGAACGACTCCTGCCGAGGTAATCACCCCGCCGGTTACCGCCAGTCCGCGGCGGACGCCCGCGGCGTGCCCGATCTGCCCCGCCTCTTCCCTCACCCGGGTCATCAGGAAGATGTTGTAGTCGACGCCGAGCGCCACCAGGAAGATGAAACCGACCAGCGGGAGCGCCGGGTCGATGCCCGGGAAATGGAAGAGGTAGCGGAACGCCAAAGCGCTCGCGCCAAGAGCGGCGAAGAACGACAGCACAACCGTGGCCATGAGCAGGACCGGTGCCACGATCGCTCGCAGCAGCAGCCCGAGGATCAGCAGCACCACCAGGAGGACGACCGGGATGATCACGCCGCGGTCGCGGATCGCGGCATCGCGCACGTCGAGGTTCACCGCGGTGTTCCCGCCGACCAGGGCGTCGGCGCCGGGTACCGCATGGACCGCGGTGCGGAGAGCCTCCACGGAGTGGAACGAGTCGGTGCTGTCGGGTGGCGAGTCGAGCACCACCAGAAACTGCACCAGCTCGGACGTCCGACCGCTTTCAGTCGCTCCCACCACTCCGGGCGTCGCGCGGACCGCGGCGGCCACCTCGTCCGCGTGAGCCGCGTTCGCGACGACGAACGTGGGTGCTGTGACGCCCGGGGGGAAGCTCTGCTCGGCGAGGTGCTGACCCTTGACGGATTCCACCTCGTTGCGGAAGGCCTGGTCCTGGCGGAGCACGCCGGGAAGCACGCTCATGCCGATGACCAGCGCGCCCAGGACAGCCGCCGTCGCCAGCCAGATGCGGCGCGGGTGCCGGGCGATCGCGGCGCCGGTCCTGGCCCAGAAACCGGTTCGCTCGATCTGCTCGATGTGCTCGGGCTTGCCCAGCTCCGGTACGAACGGCCAGAACAGACGCCGACCGCCGACCACCATCGCCGCCGGGAGCAGCGTCAGCATGGTCACCACCGCGACGAGGATCCCGAGCGCGCAGACCGGACCGAGCCCGCGGTGCGAGTTCAACGTGCCGAGCAGCAGACAGAGCATGCCGATGATCACGGTTCCGGCGGAGGCCAGAATCGCCGGCCCGGCTCGGTGCAGCGCTATCCGCATGGCGGTGGCGGGCTCGGCGTATCTGGTCAGTTCCTCTCGATATCGCGCGATGAGCAGCAGCGCGTAGTCGGTGCCCGCGCCGAAGACGAGTACCCGCAGCATGCCCGAGCTCTGGCCGTTGACCGTGAGATCGGCGTGTTTGGCCAGCAGGTAGATCAGGCCGGCGGCCATCTGGTCGGCGATGCCGACCGAAAGCAACGGCACGATCCAGAGGAACGGGCTGCGATAGACCACGAGCAGAATCACAGCCACGATGGACGCCGTGACGAGCAGCAGCGCGTCCTCAATTTTCGAGAACACGTCGTAGGTGTCGGCGAGGAGGCCGGCCGGGCCCGTGACGGCGACGGTGAGGCCGGGGTTCCCCGCGGCGGTGCGCTCGGCGATCTCCCGCATCTTCTGGACGTTTGCGGTGAAGCGGTCGGCGTCCTTGTCCTGCGGCATCGGGACTGTGATCAGTGCTGCCCGCCGATCACCTGACGGAATGACCGCGGGTAGTTGGGTCGTCGCGAACCCCCGCAACTCCGTGCGCAGCACGTCGGCGGCGGCCAGATCTTGGTCGGTCAGCGTGGTGTCCCGGTGCAGAACGACCACCGCAGGTACGGAGTCTCCGCCGGGAAGTTTTTTCTGCGCTTCCAGCAGACGGGTCGACTCGGCATCCTTGGGAAGGAATGCGGAGGCATTGTTGGTCTGCGCCTCGGTGAGCTTGAAGGCGAGCGGACTGATTGCTATGCCGGCCAGCAGCCAGCACGCGACGATCAGCCAGGGGAACAGCCGCGTTGAACGCGCGGCGGCGCGACGCGGCCGGATCATGCGGTGCCCTCTCCTTCGGTCTCCTCGCCGATGCTGCCAGCTCGGAGCGTCTCGCGCGCGTCGCGTTCGATGATCTGTTCGCGCGATCAGGGGGAAGCGGCGGCCGACTGTTACGGAATGTGCGCAGGTGATGGCCGGATGTGGTGGAGGGGTCGTAATTAGCTGACAATCTGCGCTCCGTCAAGGGCGGTACCGGGTTCCTGATCCGGCGGACCGCTGTCCCGACAACGACCCACCACATCGACCGACGGCGGCATTTTCTGCGGCATTGTGGAAGAAGGACGCCGTGGCCCGTCGCGGGACGCGGTGAAATCTTCCGGCTCGACCATCAGAATTCGGGCCGTCGTTGTCAGGGGGTCTGACTGATGGTTGTGTGGGGCGCCGGTCGGCGACTGGCGGATTCCTTGCTCCCCGATGGCGCGGACACGATTACGGGCCGCCGGGACTCCGTGGCGGGGCCATGGCGTCGCGGAACCGCGGCCCTCGCCCGTGGCGGTCTGGTGATTGCCGTCGCGGCTTTGCTGGCGTCCTGCCAGGGCGGTGATCTCACCGCGTTCAATCCGCCGGGACCGCCTGGCGCCACCGGCACGCCACCTGCTGTCCCGGCGTCGCCCGCGTCCGCCGAGGTGCCGCTGGACGCCGAAGACTACGTCCTGATGGAAGGGGAAATCACAGCTGGTTTCACGGCATCTCCGCCCGCCGCAGGGTCAAATTCGGAGGATATTTCGTTGGGTTCGGTCGGGCAGTGCCTCGGCATCTCGGGCGATCATCTCGACGACTATCAGGACACCGCCGACGGTCCCAAGTTCACCAGCGAAGCCGACGCCATCGTGGCGATATCCTCAACCGCGTCGATCGTGTCCACCGAGACGGCTGCCGCACATCTCGAGCTCCTCAACAATCCGCGGTTCGGCGAGTGCTTCGGCCAGGCGATCCAGCAGCAGTTCGACGCTGTCTCCGAGCCTGGAAGCGAGATCAAGGTCGTCGCGGTCGAGACACCGCAGGCCCCCTCCGGGGCACGCGTGCTGCTGCGGATGAGCGTGAGCGTGAAGGCTGGCGGCGAAACGCTCGGACTCGTCCTGGACAGCCTCTTCCTCATCGAAGGACAGGTCGAGGTGATCGTGACCTACTCGAATGTCGACAACAACCCGGCGGATGTTCACCTGCAGCGGATCACGGACCAGATCGCCGGCAAGCTCCAGCTCCAGTAGGGAGATGCCAGCCCCGGCCGGCAGGCGCCAGCCCCGGCCGGCACGCGCCAGCCGGGGCCAGCAGGTGCCGGCAGGTGCTGGTACGCGGGCCGGCCCGTTGGACACCGTCGATCAGCGTGACGCCCAGGCCACCGCGATCTCGGCGGCCACCGCCACGTTGTTCCGCACGACAGCGATGTTGACCTCAAGGCTCGCACCGGCGGTCTCGGTGTGGAAGGTCTCCAGCAGGAACGGGGTGACGGCCTTGCCGCGCAGGCCGATCTTGTCCGCCTGCTGCAGCGCGGTGCGCAGAACGTCGTCGTGGATGGCCTCGTCGAGGGCCTGACCTGCCGGCACCGGGTTCGCGACGACGATCGCGGACGTCAGGCCGAGGCGATCTCTGACCGCCATGGCCTCCGCCACCTGCGCGGCGCCATCCACCTGCCAGTCGAGCCGATGGCCGGTGGACGGGAGGTAGAAGCCGGGAAAGTCCGAGGTGCGCCAGCCCAGCAACGTGATCCCGAACGTCTCGAGGCGTTCGATGGTCGCGTCGATGTCCAGGATGGATTTGACGCCCGCGGCTACGACGGTGATCGGTGTGGCGGCCAGCGTCGGCAGGTCCGCGGACTCGTCGAAGGTCTCGGCCGCGCCGCGGTGCACACCGCCGAGACCGCCGGTGGCGAACACCCGGATTCCCACCCGGGCGGCCAGCACGGAGGTGGCCGCGACCGTCGTGGCGCAGGTGAGACCCAGCGCCGCGGCGGCCGGCAGATCGCGTACGGATGCCTTCGTGACTCCGGGGTCGCCGGCGATCCGCCCGAGCGTGTCGTCATCCAGCCCCACGGTGGGCACGCCATCGATCACGGCCACCGTGGCGGGGGTGACGCCACGGTCGCGCAGCATCGCTTCCAGCTCCACCGCCACGGCCCGGTTACGGGGGCGCGGCAGCCCATGGGCGATCAAGGTCGACTCCAGCGCGACCACCGGCGAGCCGGTAGCCAGCGCGGCCTCGACCTCGGCGGAAACCGACAGACCTGCAACCTCCCGCGCCACCCGTCGACCCTACGCGGAGGGGGCCGGAGGGGACTGGCGCGGGAGGCTCGGTCAGATCAGATGGCTGGCGCGCTGACCGCGGGATGCACGGTCAGTGCCGACCGCTTCGGGTCGACGTCGACGACGACCTCGTTACCGTCCCTGATCTCACCGGCGAGGATCTCGCGAGCGAGCTGGTCCCCGATCGAGGTCTGAACCAGCCGGCGCAGCGGCCGCGCCCCGTAGACCGGGTCGTAGCCCGCGTCGGCGAGCCAGCCCTTCGCGGCGTCGCTGACGGTGAGATCGATGCGGCGGTCGGCGAGCCGCCGCCGAAGCCGGTCGATCTGGATGTCGACGATCCGGGTGAGGTCCTCCCGCCCCAGCTGCTCGAAGACCAGGACGTCGTCGAGCCGGTTGAGGAACTCCGGCTTGAAGGCATCCCGCACGGCCACCATGACCGAATCCCGGCGCACCTGCGGAGGCAGCGTCGGGTCGGCGATGAAGGCCGATCCGAGGTTCGAGGTGAGGATCAGGATCGTGTTCCGGAAATCGACCGTGCGGCCCTGGCCGTCGGTCAGCCGCCCGTCGTCGAGGACGGCGAGCAGCACGTCGAAGACGTCCGGATGGGCCTTCTCGACCTCGTCGAGCAGGATCACGCTGTAGGGGCGGCGCCGGATCGCCTCGGTGAGCTGACCGCCAGACTCGAAGCCGACATACCCCGGAGGAGCACCGATCAGCCGGGCCACCGAGTGCTTCTCGGCGTACTCGCTCATGTCGATGCGCACGACCGCCCGCTCGTCGTCGAACAGGAAGTCAGCCACCGCCTTCGCCAGCTCGGTCTTGCCGACACCGGTCGGCCCGAGGAACAGGAACGAGCCGGTGGGCCGGTCCGGGTCGGCGATGCCGGCCCGCGCGCGGCGGACCGCGTCCGACACGATGCGCACGGCGTCGTCCTGCCCGATCACCCGGCGGTGCAGCTCCTCCTCCATCCGCAGGAGCTTGGCGGTCTCGCCCTCGAGCATGCGACCGGCGGGAATGCCCGTCCAGGAGGCGACGACCTCGGCGACATCGTCCGGACCGACCTCCTCGCTCAGCATCGCGCCACCGGGGGAGTCGGAGCCGGCGAGCGCGTCCGTCGCCGCCGCGAGCCGCTTCTCCAACGTCGGGATGGTGCCGTAGCGCAGCTCGCCGGCCTTGGCGAGATCGAGGTCGCGCTCCGCCATCTCGGCCGCGCGGCGGGCGTTCTCCAGCTCTTCCTTGATCTTCTGGACCTCGGAGATCGAGTTCTTCTCGCGCTGCCAGCGCGCGGTCAGCGCGGAGAGCTCCTCGCGCTTCTCGGCGAGCTCTCGCTGAAGCCGCTCCCGCCGCTGCCGGGAGGCGTCGTCGTTCTCCTTGGACAGCGCCATGTCCTCGATCTCGAGGCGGCGCACCGCGCGCTCGAGCTCGTCGACCGCGACCGGCCGGCTGTCGATTTCCATCCGCAGCCGGGAGGCGGCTTCGTCGACCAGGTCGATCGCCTTGTCCGGCAGGAAGCGGGCGGTGACGTAGCGGTCGGAGAGCGTGGCCGCGGCGACCAGCGCGGAGTCGGTGATCCGCACGCCGTGGTGGACCTCGTAGCGCTCCTTGAGCCCGCGCAGGATGCCGATGGTGTCCTCCACCGAGGGCTCCCCGACCATGACGGGCTGGAAGCGACGCTCCAACGCCGGGTCCTTCTCGATCCGGGAGCGGTATTCGTCCAGCGTCGTCGCGCCGATCATGCGCAGCTCGCCGCGGGCCAGCATCGGCTTGAGCATGTTGCCCGCGTCCATCGCGCCTTCGGCCGCGCCGGCGCCCACGACGGTGTGCAGCTCGTCGATGAAGGTGATGATCTGGCCTTCGGCCTCGCGGATCTCGGTGAGCACCGAGGTGAGGCGCTCCTCGAACTCCCCGCGCAGCTTCGAGCCGGCGACCATCGACCCCAGGTCGAGGGAGACGATCCGCCGGCCGCGCAGGGATTCGGGAACATCGCCGGCGGCGACCCGCAGGGCGAGCCCCTCGACGATCGCGGTCTTGCCGACGCCGGGCTCACCGATCAGGACGGGGTTGTTCTTCGTGCGCCGGGAGAGCACCTGCACCACCCGGCGGATCTCGGTGTCCCGACCGATCACCGGGTCGAGCTTGCCCTCCCGCGCCCGCGCGGTGAGATCGATGGAGTACTTCTCCAGCGCGCGGTAGGCCCCCTCGGGATCACGGCTGGTCACGCGCCGGGCACCGCCGCGCACGCGGTCGAACGCGCCGCGCAGGGCATCCGCGGTGGCCCCCGTGTCGGCGAGGATGCGCGAGGCCTCGCCGCCTTCCTCGGCCAGCGCCACGACGAGGTGCTCGACCGAGATGTACTCGTCGCCCATCCGCGCGGCCTGCCGCTCGGCGTTGTTGAGCACGGCGACGAGCTGGCGCGAGAGCTGAGGCGGCGCGACGTTGGCCCCGGCCGCCCGTGGGAGCCGGCCGACCGCGGCTTCTGCGCGCGAGCGGACCGCCGCCGCGTCGGCGCCCACGGCGTCGAGCAGTGCGGCGCCAACACCGTCATGCGCTTCCAGCAGCGCCGTCAGCAGGTGCAGTGGGTCGACGAGCGGGGATCCGTCGCCGGTGGCACGGCTGATCGCGGAGGACAGCGCCTCCTGCGAGCGGGCGGTGAGACGGTCAGCGTTCATGGCGATCCCAGTGTCTCGGAGCGATCCGGTGTCAGGCGGCTCCGGTGGTGCCGGACCCGCGTGATTGGTCCTGTGTCGGCGGGGTCGGTCGACTCCGCTCTTCTCCGGTAATGACACTCAGCATACCTGAGTCATTCCCACTCAACTCTTACTGCTGATGGTGCTGCTGCTGTGTCGGTGGCCGGACGTCGGTGTCGGCAGCGGTGGCGGTGGCGATGCTGGCGGTGCTGGTGGCGGTGCTGGTGGCCGGACGTCAGCGGCGGTGGCCGGGACGCCAGACCACTACCGCACCGCGTTCGATGGGAACGAGGTCACGCCGATGGCTCGCATGCGCCTCGGCGACCCGTCGGTCGGCCTCGACACGGGCCGCGGCGAGCTCTTCGGCGAGCTGGCGAACCTGGGCCTGCAGCGCGACGACCTGCGCTCCGAGATGGAGGATCTGCCGGATGCCCTCCAGGTTGACGCCCTCCTCCTGGGAGAGCCGCTGTACCTCGCGGAGCAGGGCGACATCGCGGGCGGAGTAGCGCCGACCACGGCCTGCGGTGCGCCCAGGCGTCACCAGGCCGAGCCGGTCATAGGACCGCAGCGTCTGCGGATGCATGCCGGCGAGCTGCGCCGCGATGGAGATCACATAGACCGGCGCGTCATCGTCGTGGGCAGGGCCGGCGGTGGGACCGGGGGGCTGGTAATAGCCGGTGCCCTGCCCGTCCCCGGGATGCGGGGGAGCCGGCGGCCTGCCGGCGGCCGGGCCGCCAGATGGCATGCCGGTACCCGGTCGGGATCGGCCACTGGACCCGCGCGCCGCCTGGGGCGGATCGGAAGTACGGTTCGGGCGCGCGTTCATGACCGGCCCTCCATCTGGGCTATCAGGGCTTCACGGGGATCCTCGGGATGTGCCCGCGCGAACTCCTGGAGCGCGGTCCGTGCCTTCGGGGAGAGCTCGGACGGTCGGGGAACCGTCACCTCGAGGGTCACGATGAGGTCGCCGTTCTCTCCGCCGGGGCGGGGCACACCACGACCGCGGGCGCGCAGCCGCCGGCCGCTCGACGTCCCGGGCGGCACCTTCACGGTCAACGGTGTCCCGTCGATGGTGGGCACCTTCACCGAGGCGCCGAGCGCGGCCTCGGTGATCGTCACCGGCAGGATGATGGTCAGGTTGTGACCCTCCCGCCCGAAGACCGGGTGGCTCTGGACATGCACGGTGACCTCAAGATCACCTGCTGCTCCGCCGCGCTCCCCCGGAGAGCCGCGTCCACGCACGCGCAGGCGCTGCCCGTTGCTGACTCCCGCCGGAATCCGGATCCGCTGCTCGCGTTCACGGCGGCCGGTTCCGTGGCAGTCCGGGCACGGGTGGTCGATGAGACTGCCCTTGCCCAGGCAGTCCCGACACGGCTCGGAGAGCGCGAAACCGCCCTGGGAGCGGGAGATCACACCGAGACCTCGGCAGACCGGGCAGGTTCGCGGCGTGGTTCCCGGCCTCGCGGCGGTTCCGCCGCAGGTCGTACAGGTCGCAGCCCCCGGCAGCCGCACCGTTGCCTCGAGACCGGTCAGCGACTTCTCGAACGAGATGGTCACCTCGGCCGCGATGTCGGCGCCACGGCGGGGGGCCCGGCCGGGGGCCGACCGCTGGAAGAGATTGTCGAAGATCCCGCCGAGGCCACCCCCGCCGCTGCCATTCAGGAGATCATCGAGATTGATCCCGGAGGTCGGCCCGTAGCCGCCCGGGGCGCCGAACCCGCCCATGCCACCGCGCCCGCCGCCCGCGCCCGGGTAGGCCCCGGACGCGAACAACGCGCGCGCCTCGTCGTACTCACGACGCCGGGTCTCGTCAGAGAGGACGTCGTAGGCTTCGGAGACCTCCTTGAACCGTGCCTCGGCCTTGAGATCTCCGGGGTTCTTGTCGGGGTGCAGCTCGCGGGCAAGCTTGCGGTACGCCTTTTTGATGTCGGCCGCGGACGCGTCCTTGGGGACACCGAGAGCGGCGTAGTAGTCCTTCTCGACCATGTCGCGAACACTCACGGCGCCCCTCCTTCCGTCTTGATCGAGCCCGGCACGCGGGCGTCGGAAGCGTCCAGGCGTGCGGAGCCACCCGGCCGCCGGTCAGGTCGGAGCGGGCCGACCCGCCCGACGCGAGGCGTCGGGCGGGAGGCACGCGAGCGGTCGATCGGCATGCTTCTAGTAGGCCATCTCTTCAGTCGGCGCTGACGGTCGGGCCCCCGCGGTCCGGCCCGGGAATGCTGCCGGTGTCGTCCGGCACGGACGCGTGCTCCCTCCCGGGAGACGCGCCGGGCACCGGCTGACCCTCGTCCGCACGTGTCCCGGTGGACCCGGTATCGCCGGCCTGGACCGATCCGCCCTCATACCCGCTGCCGTCGACGTCCGCGCCGGCGGCACCGCCCTCGTCGGACGGCTCGGCGACCGCGACCTGCGCGGCCCGCAGCACCGTGTTTCCGCGCCGATAGCCCGCGCGGAAGATCTCAACGCAGGTCGTCTCGGACACGTCCGACCGGTAGGAGTGCAGCAGAGCGTGGTGCAGGTGCGGGTCGAATGCCTCGCCCGGGGCTCCGAAGCGCTCCAGGCCGGTCGACTCCAGCGCCGCTTCCAGGGACTCGGCGATGGCCTTGAACGGGCCTTCGAGATCGCCGTGGTCCCGCGCGCGACCGATGTCGTCGAGAACCCCGAGCAGGGCGGTCAGCAGCTTGGAGACCGCCTGGTCGCCGGCCGCCTCACGCTCCCGGGTCGCCCGGCGCCGGTAGTTGTCGAACTCGGCCTTCAGCCGCTGCAGGTCGGCCGTCCGCTCGCCGAGCTGCTCGTGCAGCGAAGCGACCAGCTCGGTGTCACCGACGCCGACGCCAGCGACACCGGCCGAGGCCGGGCCGGCAGGCTCGGCGCCAGCGGCGGCCTGGCCGGCCCCGGCGCGGACCTGGCCCGTCTCCGGATCGATGCGGCGCCTGTCCTTGACGATGGGCTCCTCCGGGCCGCCGTCCCCGCCGGCCCGGCTGTGGTCCAGCCGGTGCTCGTCGTGGGAAGGGGTCACTTCGGGTCCTCCTCGTCGACGATCTCGGCGTCAACCACGTCGTCGTCGGTCTGGCCCGCGCCCGGAGCACCCGGGCCGGCCTGCGCACTGGCGGCCTGGGCGTACATCGATTCGCCCATGGCCTGGCTGGCCTTGGTGAGCTCGTCCGCCGCCTCGCGGATGGCGGCGATGTCGGTCCCGGCGACCGCCCCGCGCAGCGTGCCGAGCTTCTCCTCGACGTCGGACTTCACGGTGGCGTCGATCTTGTCGCCGTTCTCGGCCAGGAAGCGCTCCGTGGAGTACACCAGCGACTCGGCCCGGTTGCGGGTCTCGGCCTCCTCGCGGCGCTGACGGTCCTCCTCCGCGTACTGCTCCGCGTCCTGCACCATGCGGTTGATGTCGTCCTTCGGCAGCGCCGAGCCGCCGGTGATCGTCATCGACTGCTCCTTGCCCGTGCCCAGGTCCTTCGCGGACACGTGCACGATGCCGTTGGCGTCGATGTCGAAGGTGACCTCGATCTGCGGCATGCCACGGGGCGCCGGCGGCAGGCCGGTCAGCTCGAACATGCCCAGCTTCTTGTTGTAGGCGGCCATCTCGCGCTCGCCCTGGAAGACCTGGATCTGCACGGAGGGCTGGCTGTCCTCGGCGGTGGTGAAGATCTCCGAGCGCTTGGTCGGGATCGTGGTGTTCCGCTCGATCAGCTTGGTCATGATGCCGCCCTTGGTCTCGATGCCGAGGGACAGCGGGGTGACGTCGAGCAGCAGGACGTCCTTGACCTCGCCCTTGAGGACACCGGCCTGCAGGGACGCGCCGACGGCGACGACCTCGTCGGCGTTGACGCCCTTGTTCGGCTCCTTGCCGCCGGTCAGCTCACGGACGAGGTCCACGACCGCGGGCATCCGGGTGGAACCGCCGACGAGCACCACGTGGTCCACATCGCTGATCTTGATGCGGGCGTCCTTGACTGCCTGCTGGAACGGGCCCTTCAGGCGGTCGACGAGGTCCTGCGTCATCCGCTGGAACTCCGCGCGGGTCAGCGAGACGTCCAGGTGCAGCGGGCCTTCGGCCGAGGCGGTGATGTACGGCAGGTTGATCGAGGTCTGCGTCGACTGCGAGAGGTTGATCTTGGCCTTCTCGGCCTCCTCGCGCAGGCGCTGCAGCGCCATCTTGTCCTTGCCGAGGTCGACGCCGTGCTGGTCGTTGAAGGTCTTGATGAGGTGATCGGTGATCCGCTGGTCCCAGTCGTCACCGCCGAGCTGGGTGTCACCGGAGGTCGACTTGACCTCGACCACACCGTCGCCGATCTCCAGCAGGGAGACGTCGAACGTACCGCCACCCAGGTCGAAGACCAGGATGGTCTGCTCCTTCTCGCCCTTGTCCAGGCCGTAGGCGAGGGCGGCGGCGGTCGGCTCGTTGACGATGCGCAGGACGTTGAGACCCGCGATGGTGCCGGCCTCCGTGGTCGTCTGGCGCTGCGCGTCGTCGAAGTAGGCCGGGACGGTGATGACCGCGTCGGACACCGGCTCGCCCAGGTAGGCCTCGGCGTCCCGCTTGAGCTTCTGCAGGATGCGGGCGCTGATCTCCTGGGGGGTGAACTCCTTGGAGTCCACCTTCATCTTCCAGTCTGTGCCCATGTGGCGCTTGACCGACCGGATGGTCCGCTCCACGTTCGTCACGGCCTGCCGCTTGGCGACCTCGCCGACGAGCACCTCGCCGTTCTTCGCGAAGGCCACGACAGACGGAGTCGTCCGGGAGCCCTCGGCGTTGGCGATCACCGTGGGCTCTCCACCCTCGAGCACGCTCACGACGGAGTTCGTGGTGCCGAGGTCGATACCGACCGCTCGTGCCATGTCTGTATGCCTCTCGATCATGCAGGCCCGCCTGGTGGAGACCGGCGGGACGCTCTTGTTGGTGTGAGCCCCGGACCCGGCTCCAGCGCCGAGGCACGGGGTGCGTGCGACTGCGTGGTGCCTGGTCCTACGGGCTCGCCGCACGCTCCTCGCGTCGGAGTCAAGCGCCCGGATTCGACTTGAGTATGGTCCGCTCAGGATGAACGAACCTAGGATAGCCCGACGAACCTGAGTCTTGTCCACTCAGTTTTTCTCCGCCCGCCCGACTGTCGTGATCGGACACCCCGGGGGTGACCATACGTGACTCCGGTATCGCTCTAGGGCACTCGTGGGCTGCCTGGACGAACAGCTCGCGGTCCGGACCGCGCCGCGGACAGGTTCCGGCCCGCGGGACCGGCGTTCGTCGGGGGTCAAGATCCTCACATCTACGAGGTCCGGCTTCGGTCTTCGGGCTGCCGCCTCTGCCGTTGTCGCCGAGCAAGAAGTGAGAATCCAGGCTGCTGGAGCAACCGAAATCCGCACTTCTTGCCGATTGTCAAGCAACTTCCCGCCCCTTTTTGCACCTATTGGGGCGAATTGCGCCGGTGCGGTGCGGTGCGGCGCGCGCGGGATCCCCGGTGGGTCGCCGTGCGGCGGGTGGGCACGGCCGCCAGGTCAATATCGGTGGGCCGGATCCGCCACGTGGACTGCGGGAGCGGCACGAGGCGGCCGTCGTCGACGGTGACGATGTTTCGCGGCTCGCGGCTCGCGGCTCGCGGCTCGCGGCGGCCGCAGACGCCAGGCGGACAAACGGACCACAGGCGCTCATGAGGCGGTGCGGACGCGCGGTGTGGCTGGTGCGCAAGCCACTACGCCGCGTCCAGAGCCGCCGCTGGCCTCAGACAGCCTGGGTCGGGTGCGGCCGGGAAACCTGGTTGCCTGGCCGAGCCCGGATCTACAACTTGGAGCCCGGCTCCCCCGGGGTGCCATCCGTGGTGTTCCCGCCATCATGAGCACCCGGCGACGCCTGCTGGTCGGTGCCGGCCTGAGCAGGGCCCGCCGCGCCGCCCTTGGAGAGCAGCGGTCGGCCCTGTGCGGCTTTGGAATCGCCGCCGCGCTCCGGCTGTACTGACGCCAGGATGCGGCGCCCTCGCCTGGCTCCCGGGCGGACCGCGGGGGCGTTCGGAGCCAGCGGCGCGAGCCCGGAGCCGGTGCTGCCCGGTGGCACCACCGAGTCTGTCGTGGCGCCGGTGCCGAACCCGGCCGTGGGCTCGTCGGAGCCGGAGCGGGCCCTGCGCAGGCCCCGGCGTTCGACGAGATCCGCCTGCCGGCCCAGATCTGCTTCGATCTGCGCGAGGCGGTCAAGCATCCCGGAAGCGTCGCCGCCGTTTTCCTGGATGGTGCGCAGGGCGTCCATCAGGGTGAGCCACTGGTCCCGATCGACGACGATTTCCTCGGCGAGCCGGTTCGACGAGTACGGCGGAAACAGCCGCTGGGCGGCGGCCACCACCTGCTGTACCTGCCCGGGGTTGAGACGCCCGGGCTTGTGCCGGATGTAGTCGACCACGTCCTTGACGTTCAGGACGGTTACTCCTTCGAGAGCACCGTCCTTCCACAGGACGCTCGCCTCGACCATCACCAGGATCGGGTAGGTGGGGAACTTCAGCATCGGGAGCGCGGCCCGGATCTGGTTGCGCACCTCGCCGCCCAGCCACGCGGTCTTGTCGATCGCCGGCTTGAGGGATTCCCCGTCCACCACCGCGCCGCCCTTGGTGTAGCGGACGACGCCCTTGTTGGTGTCACTGCCGAGGATCATCACCCCGCCGGGGCCGACCAGCAGGTGGCCGATGGTGGCCTCCGAGTACGGCACGGCCCGGTCGTGAAGGATGACGTACCCGCGCCGGCGCAGCCGGGAGATCGCGTGTGCGGTCTTCCGCTCGGCCTCGGCCGCCTCGCGCAGTGTTTCGACGTCCGGTGACGCACCGAAGGCGGCCAGAGCCATGCCACCGGGCCAGATCACAAGGAGGGCCACGAACACGGTGACCCCGAGGCTGGGCAGGCCCAGCCCGAAGCCGATGACCAGGCCGAGGCCGAGGCCGACGATCGCGGCGCGGATGGCCGCCCGAGGAACGTCACGCGCGATGCGGTCACGTCTGACCATCGCCTGGTTCTCCCGCGCACGGAGATACTCAGTGTGCTGAGAAAAGCCAGGACGCCCGGCCCGACCTGTCGTCGGCCTGGTGCTTGTCACCATCGTGCCCACCATGGATCGCAGGGTCGTCAACGTCGTCGGGACCCGCCCCCAGGAGCGCACCGGGTGCCCTGGTGGCGGCGCTGCTGCCAGCGCGCAGCGTCATGCGCCCCCGACCAGCGCGCGAACGAGCCGCCACGGTCCGGACCAGGACACTGACCCATGGTGGGGCGGGACCCGCGGTCATCTCAAGAGTTGACATCAACCCGCGCGATGATCCATGAGTTGTGGGTCGGTGGCTGGCTGGTCGTTGCGGGCCGCAGCGTCAGGTCGTCTGGCCCGACCTGGAAGTAGTGGTCCTGGTCGTGGCTCTTGGTGTGGCTGGTCGGGAACGGACAGTGCGGAGCGTTGTGGTTCTGGCGATTGTCTGCCACTCAAAGTAGCAGGCTCTCCTGCGTCTCGGGCAAGATCGGCCCAATAGGTGCCCGATCCCGCGACGCTCGGACCACGTCGTGGCAGGGTCGGGGGCGGTGGGTATCACGAGGTCGGGAGTCGCCCCGGTGGCTCGACCTCTCCGGGGTGCGGTGGGTGAATGGAGATGAGATGGAGCGCCGTCGGTGATCTGAACGTGTCCCTGGTCACTCCGCTGGTCACCGGTCGTGAGGTCCCGGCGAGGCTTGCTTTCCGGAGCGCAGCCGGCGGCCGAGGTGCAGTGTGCGATGGTCGCGCAGGGCTCCGGAGTCGTGGCCGTTGGTGGTGTGGCTGTCGGGATCGACAAGTTACTGGCCGGTAGGAGTAGGCTCGCCGCGTCGTCGGGCAGCATCCGGGCAGCCCCAGGCAGAGGTGGATAGCACAGCAGATGGAGGACCTGTGAGAATCGCGATCGGTCTAGCGATCACGCTGATCGCTCTCGCGGTGGCCGGCCGCCGCGTCTTCTGGCTGACCAGACTGATCAGGTCTGGCCAGCCCGCAGAGGGCCGGCTCGATGATCTGCCGACCAGGATCTGGACGGAGATCAGCGAGGTAGGAGGCCAGCGCAAGCTGCTGAAGTGGTCCGTACCCGGCCTGGCGCACTTCTTCACCTTCTGGGGATTCACCATCCTCGGGTTGACGATCGTCGAGGCCTACGGGGCCCTGTTCGACCACGACTTCCACATCCCGCTGTTCGGCGACTGGGCGATCATCGGGTTCCTGGAGGACTTCTTCGCGGTCGCCGTCCTCGCGGGCCTGCTCACGTTCACCATCATCCGGCTGCGTAACGCCCCCGCCCGGCTGGACCGCAAGTCCCGCTTCTACGGGTCCCACATCGGCCCGGCCTGGGTCATCCTCGGCATGATCACCCTGGTCATCGTGACCCTGCTGATCACGCGTGGCGCCCAGTTCAACGCCGGTACCCACCCGCAGGGCGACACCAAGTGGGCGTTCGCCTCCTGGCTGGTCAGCGAGCCGCTCAGCGCCTTCTCGGTGCACACCAACGAGGACATCGAGACGGCGTTCCTGCTGCTCAACATCGCGATCATCATGGGCTTCCTGGTGCTCGTGGTCTACTCCAAGCACCTGCACATCGGGCTTGCGCCGATCAACGTCATCCTCAAGCGCGAGCCGGTTGCCCTGGGCCCGCTGGGCACGACCCCCGACATCGAGAAGCTGATGGAGGAGGACGAGCCCGTCGTCGGTGTGGGCAAGGTCGAGGACTTCTCCTGGAAGGCCATGCTCGACTTCGCCACCTGCACCGAGTGCGGGCGGTGCCAGAGCCAGTGCCCGGCCTGGAACACCGGCAAGCCGCTGTCGCCCAAGATTCTGATCATGGACCTGCGCGACCACCTGTTCGCCAAGGCTCCCTACCTGCTCGCGCCCAAGAAGGACGAGGAGGGCGAGGAGACCACGACATCGGCCACCGCGTCCGCCGAGGAGACGTCCGAGAAGCACGCGGTGCACCATGTGCCGGAATCCGGCTTCGGTCGGGTGCCCGAGCCCGGTCAGCCCCAGGTCGACCGCCCGCTCGTCGGGACCGAGGAGGAGGGCGGGGTCATCGACCCCGACGTCCTGTGGTCGTGCACCAACTGCGGCGCCTGCGTGGAGCAGTGCCCGGTGGACATCGAGCACGTCGACCACATCGTCGACATGCGGCGTTACCAGGTCATGATCGAGTCGGCGTTCCCGTCCGAGGCCGGCGTGATGCTGCGCAACCTCGAGAACAACGGCAACCCGTGGGGCGTCTCGCCGCGGTCGCGCACCGAGTGGACCGAGGGCCTGCCCTTCGAGGTCCGCATCCTCGACGAGGGCGAGCAGATCCCGGACGAGGTCGAGTACCTCTACTGGGTCGGTTGCGCCGGTGCGATCGAGGACCGGGCCAAGAAGGTCGCCCGGTCGTTCGCCGAGCTGCTGCACACCGCCGGGGTCGAGTTCGCCGTCCTCGGCAGCCAGGAGTCGTGCACCGGTGACCCGGCCCGCCGCCTCGGCAACGAGTACCTGTACCAGGAGATGGCGAAGGCCAACATCGAGCTCCTGAACGAGACCGGTGTCAAGAAGATCGTCGCCACCTGCCCGCACTGCTTCAACAGCCTCGCGCGGGAGTACTCGGCACTCGGCGGCAACTTCGAGGTCGTCCACCACACCCAGCTGCTCGGCAAGCTCGTCGAGGAGCGCAGGCTCGTCCCGATCACCCCGATCGAGTCGTCGGTGACCTACCACGACCCGTGCTTCCTCGGCCGGCACAACAAGGTCTACACCCCGCCGCGGGAGATCCTGGAGGCCATCCCGGGCATCCGGGGGCAGGAGATGCACCGCTGTAAGGACCGGGGCTTCTGCTGCGGCGCGGGTGGTGCGCGGATGTGGATGGAAGAGAAGATCGGCAAGCGGGTCAACGTCGACCGCATGGAGGAGGCGCTCGGCCTCGACCCCGACGTGGTCTCGACCGCCTGCCCGTTCTGCATCGTCATGCTCTCCGACGCGGTGACCGAGAAGAAGCTGGCCGGCGAGGCAAAGGAGAGCGTCGAGGTTCTCGACGTCTCCCAGCTGCTGGCACGCTCCCTTGCCGCCCCGCCCACACCGGCCGCCGCCGCGGCTCCGGCGGAAGGCGCATAACCCTGCGGGTGCCGTAGGCAAATCGAACTGACCGGACGGGGCGTGGCGAACGGGCCACGCCCCGTCCGGCATTTCCGCGCCCCGCGCCGCATGGTTCGGCCACCCGAAGTAGCCGGGGGGACTCGAATCTTCGAGCCGCGGCCTCCGGGCGCCGTGGGGGTTGGTGCCGTGGCCGGGCAGGAGTTGAGGATTTTGGTCGCCCTGACACCAAAATCCGCAACTCTTGCGGATCGTCAAATAACCCTGCGCCCGCTGTGTCTGGTCCTGAGGTGAATTGCCGGAGCGGCGCGACGGCGCCGGATCCCTGGGGGCAACCACCGTGAACCGGTAACCATGGTGAACCGGACGTCCTCGTCGAAGGCACGATGCCCCCCCCACCGGGGCAGTCATGCCGGGGGCTCGGGGGCTCGGGGGACGCCCCCCGAAAAAATAACGGCCCACCGGGCAGCCCCCACAAGGGGGCAACCACAGTGAACCGGCTCGAGCGGGCGACGGGAATCGAACCCGCGTTGCAAGCTTGGGAAGCTCGTGTTCTGCCTCTGAACTACGCCCGCATGGTGCATCCGCATCCTACCGGACGAGCGCGCCACACGGCGTGGCGCCACCCCTGACTTCTCGTCCAGGCTGGGCTTCCGGACGTACAGGGTGTCGACGGGCCGACCGGGGGACGGTCTGTGGAGTCGGGTAACTGAGCGATCGTGGATTACCGATCATGCTGCTCGGGCCGGTCGCCGGCGCCGGCACCGGCGCGGGCGTTGTCGGCGCGGCGTGCCTCGGCACGTTTCACTTCGCTGCTGTCCACCTGGTGCAGGAAGCGCAGCGGCTCCCGGCCTGGGGGCTGCTGCGGGCGTTCGAGCTCCGGGGCGGGGGGTACGTCCAGCGTGCAGGCCTGGCCGGGCGGAATCCGGACTTCCTCGCCGTGGTGCACGATGGTCATCCCGTCGCCTTCGAGCACCGTGTAGGTGGCGGACGAGGCGAAGACCTCGACTCGGAGGTGGCGGGACCGTACCCGTAGGCCGAAGGAGAGCCGGGTGAGTCCTTCGGGCAGTCGGGGCGCGAAGGAGAGCAGCCGTCCGGTGTCGCGCAGCCCGCCGAAGCCTTCGACGAGTGCGATCCAGCTGCCGGCGAGGGAGGCCACGTGCAGCCCGTCGCCGGTGTTGTGCTCGATGTCCTTCAGATCCATGAAGGCGGCTTCGCGAAGGTAGTCGTGGGCGAGTGACAGGTGCCCGCATTCGGCGGCCATCACCGCCTGACAGCAGGCGGAGAGCGACGAGTCCCGGACGGTGAGTGCCTCGTAGTAGGCGAAGTTGCGTACCTTCTGCTCGGCGGTGAAGGCATCGCTGCGCCGCTGCATGGCGAGCACCAGGTCGGCCTGTTTCACGACCTGCTTGCGGTAGAGGTCGAAGTACGGGAAGTGCAGCAGCAGGGGGTACTGCTCGGGCCTGGTGCTGTCGAAATCCCACACCTGGTGATGGGTGAACCCCTCCGACTGCGGATGGACCCCGAGATGCACGTCGTAGGGGATGTACATGTCGTCGGCGGCGTCCCGCCAGTTGGCGGCGGTCTCGGCGTCGACACCGAGGGCGCGTGCGCGCTCGGGGTGGCGCTGGACGGCGTCGGCGGCGCCGATGAGGTTTCGCTGGGCCATGAGGTTGGTGTAGACGTTGTTGTCGGCGAGCGCGGAGTACTCGTCGGGTCCGGTCACACCGTCGATGCGGAATTTCCCGGACAGGTCGTGATGCCCGATGGAGCGCCACAGCCTGGCCGTTTCGATCAGGATCGCGAGGCCGACCTCCACCTCGAAATCCGTGTCCTCCGTCACCCAGACATACCTGATGACGGCGTCGGCGATGTCGGCGTTCACGTGGTAGGCGGCGGTGCCGGCGGGCCAGTAGCCGGAGCATTCCTCGCCGTGGATGGTTCGCCAGGGAAACGCGGCTCCGTCCAGGTTGAGCAGCTGCGCGCGCTCGCGGGCCATCGGGAGGATGGAGTGGCGCCAGCGCAGTGCGTCGGCGGCAGCTGCCGGCGCCGTGTAGGTCAGTACGGGTAGCACATAGCTCTCGGTGTCCCAGAAGGCGTGACCGTCGTAGCCCGGGCCGGTGAGTCCCTTGGCGGGGATCGCCCGGCGTTCGGCTCGCGCGCCGGCCTGCAGCACGTGGAACAGTGCGAAGCGGACGGCCTGTTGAACCTCGGCGTCCCCGTCGACCTCGACGTCCGCGCACCGCCAGAACTCGCCGAGGTACTCCCTCTGTTCGTCGACCAGCCCGTCCCATCCGGTCTGGCGGGCAGCAACCAGCGCGGCGACGGCCTGGTCGCGCAGCGCGGGCAGGGAGCGCTGCTCGGACCAGCCGTAGGCGAGGAACTTGATCATCCGAAGCGTCTCGCCGGCGGCCAGGACGGCCGTCGCGGTCACCCGCCCGGCATCGGGCTCGCTTTCCGAGCTGACCCCGAGCGAGCGGGGACCGTCGAAAATGTGGTCCATGGCCGCGGCGACCCGGATGTCGCTGTGCCGGGTGCAGTGGACGAGCTCCACCATGGAACCCCGGGCCCGGTGCCGCTCCGAGACGAGCGGTGACTCCAGGACCGCGGCCGCCCGTGGATCGCCTCGACGCATCGGAAGCTGCTCGTTGGCGACCAGTTCGGACTGGATGACGATGCGTGCGGAGCCGTCCACCGGCTCGATCTCGTAGGAGATCGCGGCGACGGATCGCTGGGTGAAGGAAACCATCCGCTGGGAGCGGATCCTGATGCGCTGACCGGCGGGAGACACCCAGTCGGCCTCCCTGGACAGCACGCCTTCACGGAAATCGATTGTTCTGGTATGGGTCAGCAGATCTCCGTACCGCACGTCGAACGGCTCGTCGTCGACCAGCAGGCGAATAATCTTTCCGTTGGTGACGTTGATGACCGTCTGGCCGGATTCTGGATATCCGTAGCCCGCCTCGGCGTAGGGCAGCGGCCGCAGTTCGTGGACGGAGTTCAGGTAGGTGCCGGGAAGCCCGTGCGGGTCGCCCTCGTCGAGATTCCCGCGCAGGCCCACGTGCCCGTTGGAGAGCACGAACAGCGACTCGGAGCGGGCAAGGGCGTCGATGTCGAGGCCGTGTTCGGTCAGCGACCAGGCCTCGATGAGGTAGTTCGGCTTGCCGATCACACGGTTCTCCCGGCGGCGACGGCACCCAACGCCTGCCCGCCGAGCAGGTCGGCGAGATCCTTGACGACGATGTCGGCGCCGCTGTGCCGCAGGGCGTCGGCGTGGCCGATCCGGTCCACACCCACCACGTAGCCGAAGGCGCCGGCCCGCCCGGCCTGCACGCCCGCCACGGCGTCCTCGAAGACCGCGGCCGCCTCGGGCTGGACCCCCAGAGCCTGTGCGCCGGCGAGGTAGGTGTCCGGAGCCGGCTTCCCCGCCAGGCCACGTTCCTGCGCGACGAGACCGTCGATCCGTGCGAGCAGCAGCCGCTCGATTCCGGCCGCCCGGACGACCTCGGCGCAGTTGGCGCTGGACGACACGACTGCGCGCGGGACGCCGGCCTCGTCGAGCGCCTGGAGGTATCGCACCGAACCTTCGAAGACCTCGACGCCGTCCCGTTCCATCCGCTGTAGGAGCAGGATGTTCTTCCTGGTCGCGAGGGCGTTGATCGTCAGGCCCGAGGGTGGGTCGCCGGGCACACCCGGCGGCAGGTGGATGCCCCGCGAGTCCAGGAACGCCTGTACGCCGTCGGCTCGCGGCCGCCCGTCGACGTAGTCGGGGTAGTCGGTGCCGATGTCGAAGGGAACGTACGGATCACCGGAGCGTCTGGCCCAGTTCTCCAGGAAGTCGTCGAACATCTCCTTCCAGGCGGCGGCGTGCACGGCGGCGGTGCGGGTCAGCACACCGTCGAGATCGAACAGGCACGCCCTGATGTGATCCGGTAGCCCCAACATCGGTCCCCATCCTGGATCAGGGTCAGCCGGCAGGCCGGCAGGCCGGCAGGGGCGCCGGCGACGTCCTACCGGCGGCGACCTGCGCACGGTTTCGAGTTCGAGGGGCTACTTACCCGATAACTGCACGCGTTCCACCCCACGGCAACAATCCGGCGCTCTGCGGTAGCGTCCGGGACGTGCTGCTGTCAGATCGGGATATCCGTGCCGAGATCACTACCGGCCGTGTGCGGCTCGATCCCTACGACGAGCGGCTGATCCAGCCGTCCAGTGTGGATCTGCGACTGGACCGTGCCTTCCGGGTCTTCCAGAACCACCGCTACACCCACATCGACCCGGCCGTCGAGCAGGAGGATCTCACCGAGCTCGTCGCTCCGGAGGGCGACGAGCCGTTCGTGCTGCATCCGGGGGAGTTCGTGCTGGGGTCGACCCTGGAGATCGTGACCTTGCCGGACGACCTGGCCGGGCGTCTCGAAGGCAAGTCGAGCCTGGGGCGCCTGGGGCTGCTCACCCACTCGACCGCGGGCTTCATCGATCCCGGCTTCTCCGGGCACGTGACGCTCGAGCTGTCCAATGTCGCCACGCTGCCCATCAGGCTCTGGCCCGGGATGAAGATCGGCCAGCTCTGCCTCTTCCGGCTGTCGTCGCCGGCCGAGCACCCCTACGGCTCGGCGATCTACGGCTCGCGTTACCAGGGCCAGCGTGGGCCCACCCCGTCCAGGGCCTACCGCGACTTCACTCGGACGACGGTCCCCGAGCTTGCTGAGGTCGCCGAGGTCACAGAGGCGCCCGGGTACAACTGATCGTCGGGATCGTCGGGATCGTCGGGATCGTCGGGATCGTCGGGATCGTCGTGCGGCGTCGAACCCGCGCGGAGGGCCGGAATCGTCGCGCTCGCCCTGGTAGGCGACGTCCTGGCAATCCCCAGCTCTGCCTTCGGCGAGCCCGATTTCGATGTCACTCGCCCGTGGACGTTCGAAATGGGGCGTTGATTGCACCCGGTTGAAGGAAATCCTCGTGATGCACAGCTGTCGGCACGCTCCACCGAGACCGCCAGCCGGTCGTCCACTTGTCCACAGATCACCCTCGGCCGTGCGGATCCATGGTAAAGGGGACGTACACGGTGCGACCGGGTGGCGCACCCGCGAACCGCATGGCATCACTCTCCCGTGAGGCCGTCCGCGGGTCGGGGGTGTACGGTGGTCCCGTTGCTCTTCTCCTTGGTGCCGCCGGTCACCACCAGGATGGCATCGCGGTAATCGCCAACGGCGGTTGTCGGCATAAAGCAGGAACACCACGTGGGTGCGCCGTAGCAGGGGAACGAGGAAAAACGTGTCCGAAGGTACTGTCAAGTGGTTCAACGCCGAAAAGGGCTTCGGCTTCATCACCGTCGACGGCGGAGGCCCTGACGTCTTCGCCCACTTCTCCTCGATCGTGGGAGACGGCTACAAGTCCCTCGAAGAGGGGCAGCGAGTTTCGTTCACGATCGAGCAGGGCCAGAAGGGTCCGCAGGCTGCTCAGGTGCAGCCCCTCATCTGATCTGTTCGAACTGCGGCCAGCTCGGCCGGGGATCGGCCTCACGGCCTTCCTCCGGGCGAGCCCCATGAGGTCGCGGTAGTCGCGACCGCGGCGGGGTGACAACCGGCCCATCCCCGCCGTCGGTTCGTGGCACGATCGCTGCGTTGTCGCGTCCGTACCCGGACGCGTCGACGCGGAGGGCCACCGGCAGACCGCGAAGGGCCACCAGCAGGCAGAGGGCCACCAGCAGGCAGAGGGCCACCAGCAGGCAGAGGGCCACCAGCAGGCAGAGGGCCACCAGCAGGCAGAGGGCCACCAGCAGGCAGAGGGCCACCAGCAGGCAGAGGGCCACCAGCAGGCAGAGGGCCACCAGCAGGCAGAGGGCCACCAGCAGGCAGAGGGCCACCAGCAGAGACGTTCAGGCCGGGCGGCCCTTTTTCATGTCATGGCGTCAGTGGTCCACGTACTTCCCGTCGCAGCTGTAGGTGCGGGTCCTACCGTCACCGTTGTCGTCGACGTAGCTGAGCTTGACGCTCCCGCCGTAGATCCACCCGGCGGTCGTGGTGCCGTCCAGGCGGGCCCACCACCAGACGTTGTCGTAGCTGTTGACGACGCTGCAGTGCAGCCAGACCTTCAGCCCTCTGGCGAGCTTCGAGACGGTGGAACAGGTTGCGTACGGCCCCGTGCGCAGCGGTGCGTCCTCGACGAGCACGGCGTAGCCGTCGCCGTTGTAGCTGTGGCTGGGGCTCGCGGGGCATCCAGGAGCGGTGGTGCTCGCTGTGGCAGGGGGCTTCGACACCGCGGCGGCCGGGCGTGCCGACGGAGAGGTCGTCGGCGTGCCCGATGCGGCGGTGGTCGGGGACGCGCCGGGCGGCTTCTGGGTTGATCCCGGTGCGGCGCTCGGGTCGGCGGCGCCTGGTCCGCCCGGGCCTGCTGCGCCGGGGGTGGTGAGCCCTGGTCCGGGCAGCACGGCGTCGGGGCCAGCCCCCTTGGGTGCCACGCGACGGGACTGATCACCATCGGGACCAGGGCCGCCCACCGAGGCGGTCATGGGCGTCGTTGGCGCCGGCTCGTCGGAGCGTGGGAGCAGCACGGCCACAAGGGCGATCGCCGCGACCGCCGCCACGGCCGCGATCGCCGCAAGCAGCCACGGCGGCCGGGCGCCGGGAGGCTTGCCAGGCGACGGCGACGGCGGCTGCGACGGGTGGCGGGCGGCTGTTCCCACCGGTGCCTGGGCGTATCCGCGCGCGGGAAGGCGTCCCGGGCTCGCCGGGTAGTCGCCGGAGCCCGTTCTGACACCCGGCATCGCACCCGGTGTTGAGGTTGGTATCGCGCCTGGGACATGGGTCGGCGGATCCACCTGCGGTGCGCGTGGCTCAGGCAGGCGGGCGACGCGGTAGCGAGTGATCTCCGCCGCGACGGTCGGGGGAAGCCAGTCAGTCGTGAGGCCCTGGTGGTCCTGGGCGGTCAGCCGCCCGAGGGGAGCCGCGAACTGGCAGAGCTCGATCAGTTCGGTCGGCGTGGGCCGCGACGTGGGGTCCTTTGCCATGCAACGGGACAGGATGTCGCGCAGGTCGTCCGAGCAGCCCGCCCAGTCCGGCTGCTGGTGCTCGATGCGGTGGAACACCGCGGCGTCCACTCCGAACGGCGGGCGGCCGGTCAGCGCGAAGTAGGCGGTGGAGCCCAGGGCGAAGATGTCGCCGGGGCGGTCGAGGGGCCTGCCCTGGACCTGTTCCGGGGCCATGAAGGCCGGGGTCCCGAGCCGGGCGCCGGTCTGGGTCATCGCCGCCGTGGCCGCGTCGATCGCCCGGGCGACCCCGAAGTCGATGACGCGCGGGCCGTCCGGCGCAAGAATGACGTTCCCCGGTTTGAGGTCGCGGTGAACCACGCCGACCCGGTGAATGGACTGCAACGCCTCGGCGACGCCGGCAATCAGCATCAGGACGGTCGATTCGGGCAGCACACCGGTCCGGGCTATGGCGACCGCGAGGGAGGGCGCGGGAACATAGGCGGTCGCGATCCACGGGCGAACGGCGTCGACGTCCGCGTCGATGACCGGGACCGTGTACGGGCCCTGCACCCGCTGCGCGATCGCCACCTCCTTCGCGAAACGAGCGCGGAAGTCGGGATCGGTGGCGAACTCCGGCCGCACCACCTTGAGCGCCAGCGGACGTCCGCCAGGGGTGTGTGAAAGGTAGACCGCGCCCATGCCGCCCTCGCCGATGCGGGCCTGGAGCGGGTAGCCGCTGATTTCGTAGGGATCGGTGGCGGCCAGCGGGGCGAACACACCGTCCCAGGACGGGCGCGCCGACCGGGGCCGGTCCATGTCTCGGCCCGGCTCCAGCCCACTGGGCCGGTCAAACGGCTGGCCCGGGTCTGGCCTGGCCGCAGTGGGTGGCGTGCTGCTCATCCTGCCCTCCGGGCGCTGCCGGCGTGCCGCCGCGGTGCCACGGTGATCCCGATCATGGGCAACGGAGGTAGACCACTGGTAGATCACCTGATGCGGACGCGTCTCGTGTCCTGGTGTCTCGGTGTCCTGGTGTCGCGGCAAGTCCGTTTTCATCATATTGGCTGACCTGCGGCCCGACCGTCGGGGCCTGCATCGGCTGCGGTGCCCGGCGTGACTGCCCGAATCCTGGGCAGGTTCCAGGCGATGTCATGGATTCGGCCGGCTGCGGTCGGCGGACCACGGACTGAGCAACGCGCGGATGACCGCTGGTGATCTGTGCCCGTGGGGACGGCTCCTGGGGCGTGGGGACGACTCCCGGGTGTGAGGAGGTCATGTATGTGCCATCTGTTCGCGATGAGCGGCGGCGCGGAGCGGATCGAGGCGACCTTCTGGCTGCTCGACGCCCCGGACAACCCCCGCACGCAGACGCGCCGCCCGCCGGACGGCGCCGGCCTCGGTGTCTTCGCCGAGGACGGAACCGCGCAGGTGCGCCGGCAGGCGATCCGTTCGCGCGCCGACACGGCGTTCGCGCGGGAGGCGCAGCAGGTGACCTCCACCACGTTCGTCGCGCACGTTCGGCATGCCTCGACGGGGCGGGTCGACGACGCCAACACCCACCCCTTCCTGCAGGACGGCCGGATCTTCGCCCACAACGGGGTGGTCGAGGGCCTGGACAAGCTCGACGCCGAGCTGGGGCCGGCCCGTGCGGGCGTAGCCGGCGACACCGACTCCGAGCGGTACTTCGCCCTGGTGACACGGGAGATCGCCGCGCGGGACGGAGACGTCGGCGAAGGAATCACTGCCGCGGTGAACTGGATCGCCGAGAACCTGCCCCTGTACTCGATCAACATGGTGCTGGCCACTCCGCGTGAGCTGTGGGCGCTTCGCTACCCGGACACCAACGGCCTGCACGTGCTTCAACGCGCCCCGGGTGGGCGTAACCAGCGTCATCTCGACCACGCGAGCCCTTTCAGCGAGATCCGGGTCCGGTCCGTTGACCTGCGGACGCGACCCGCCGTGGTGGTGGAGAGCGAGCGGATGGACGAGGACCCGCGATGGCGCCTCATGGCCAGCGGTGAACTGCTGCACGTGGCTCCCGATCTGTCCATGACCTCTCGGCTGGTGCTTGCCGGACCGCCGGCGCATGCGCTGGATCTCGACGACCTTCGCCCGGAGGCGGCCGCCTCGCAGACCGCCGCGGTGCCCGACATCCAGATTCCCGCCTGAACGTAGCGAGGCGGACTGCGAGGCAGCTGACCGTGGCCTGTGGATAACGTGTGGAAATCATGTGGAGAGCTGTGGACACCTGTGGTGGATGTGATCGCGATCCTGGGAGTTCGGCGGTATGAATTGCCTGCTGGGAGGGCTTTCGCCGCCCCGCGGAGCCACGCTGCCGCACGCGGGCTTCCTGTGGATGACCTGTTGACAGCCTCAGCTGCTTCCGTCGCGGGCGCTGGGTTGCCAGCCCCGTCGGCGGGGTCGGCGCGGCTTGCCGATCGCCCGGTCGGTGCCTGGCGCCAGGCCCGATCGGGCCGGTGGGCCGACCACGGGGGAAGGGTGTGAGAAGCGCCCGGTTCAAACCCGCGACCTGCGCTCTTCCCGCCTGAGCCCGCCGGACGGCTGGTTGCTCAGGGGTCACGAGGTCCCCGCCGAGGGTGACGATCGTCCTCCTGGCTGGCTATGGTCGTTACAGGGTCCGTCTCACCCGATCCGCCGTTGTGGTGGTGGCATCTCGACTTCCCGGGCGAAACCCACCACCCCCAATCCGACACGGTTCGCTTAACCTCTTTCGTTTCAAGATCGAAATGGTGGTCCGGTGGGCCGATGATTCGTCACCAACGGGTCGGATGTAACCGATGTCCACCGGCCAATCGGGGTGGCATACCCGTCAGGACCACACCGAGACGTGAGGAGGGCCGCGGCATCGGGTAGGACGACCCGATCGGATCGCGGCGTCGATGACGACGATGTGACCAGCGAGAAGGGATCACAGAAGTGACCATGAATGTCGCCAGGATCGGGCTCTGGATGTCCGCGAGGCAGTGGCCACATGGCACGGCCGAACGTCGCGACACCGCTCAGGAGCTTGCGGAGCTCGGCTACGACATGGTCTGGCTGGGCGGTGCCACGGCGGACCTCGAGCTTCCGGCGGCGTTGCTGGAGTCCACCGAGCGCCTGTGCGTCGGTACCGGGATCCTGAACATCTGGACCGAGTCGGTGGACCTGCTGGCCGACACCTACGGAATGCTGGAGAAGGCACACCCCGGCCGCCTGCTGCTGGGCGTGGGCGCGGGGCACGCGCGGATGGTCGAGAGCGTGACCGGCCGCCGCTATCGTCGGCCACTGGGCGCCGTGATCTCCTACCTGGAGGCGCTCGACGCGGTCGGCATCCCGGCGTCGGCGCGGGTGCTGGCGGCGCTGGGCCCACGCATGCTCGGTCTGGCTGCCCGCCGGTCGGCCGGGGCACATCCCTACCTCGTCACGCCCGAGCACACCCGGATGGCGCGGGAGATCCTCGGGCCGGGCGCACTTCTCGCACCCGAGCAGAAGATCGTCCTGGAGACGGACCCGGCCCGGGCGCGGGCGATCGGCCGGGCCGCACTGTCGATCTATCTGGAACTGCCCAACTACACGAACAATCTGCGCCGGCTCGGCTTCACCGACGCGGATCTGGCCGCGGGTGGCAGCGACCGTCTGGTCGACGCGCTCATTGCCTGGGGCGACCTGGACAGCATCCGGACCCGGCTGGAGGAGCACTGCGCGGCTGGCGCCGACCAGGTCGCGGTGCAGATCCTCACCGACAACAAGCAACTCCCGCGGGCCCAGTGGCGCATCTTCGCCGCCGGGCTCGATCTGAGGCCACCGGCGGTGGCCGGCGCGGTCAGCGGAATCTGAGCCCGAAAAGACCCCGGCACTGTGTGGCCGGGCCCGTTGGCGATGGTCAGCGAACAGTTCGCGATGGTCAGCGAACAGTTCTTTCTGGCGGGCCGGCCGGCGATAACACTTCGCCGCCCGGCCCGATCGGGTATCGGCGCCTACTCGCGCCGGTAGTCGCGCCTGTTCTCACACCCTCGTTGTGATCATGTGACGATCTTGCGCTGACAGTGCGATCACTGCCTGCGAAGGCGGTGTGCCTGCCAGGCCGGCTGGTCGTGCGCGCGGCTCCGTACTGTGTCGGGAGCCCGACAGGCCAATTACCTACCGGGTTCACCCCATGGTTGGGAAGTGTCGGCTGGCGATGCAAGTATCGGGTCGGCGACCGACGGCTCCCACAGCCGTCGGCGCTCGCGATCATGACCATGAAGGGAGTGTGATGATCGAGGCACGAGGGCTGACGAAGCGCTACGGGCGCACCGTCGCAGTCAACGCCCTGTCCTTCACCGTGCAACCCGGCCGGGTGACTGGCTTTCTCGGCCCGAACGGCGCGGGCAAATCGACGACGATGCGGATGATTCTCGGGCTTGACCGGCCTTCGGCCGGCGAGGTTCGAATCGGCGGCCGCCGATACACCGAGCTGAAGGAGCCGCTGCGCGAGGTGGGCGCCCTGCTGGAGGCGAAATGGGTGCACCCCAATCGCTCCGCGCGGGCGCACCTGCGCTGGATGGCGGCTTCCAACAGGATTTCCGCGAAGCGTGTCGACGAGGTTCTGGACGCTGTGGGCCTGACCGCGGTCGCCGGTCGCCGCGCGGGCAGCTACTCGCTGGGCATGGCCCAGCGGCTGGGCATCGCGGTCGCGCTGCTGGGCGACCCGGGCGTCCTCCTGTTCGACGAGCCGGTGAACGGGCTCGATCCAGAAGGCATTCTCTGGATCCGTCAGTTCATGCACCGGCTGGCGGACGAGGGCCGCACTGTCTTCGTATCCAGTCACCTTCTCTCCGAGATGGCGCTCACCGCGCAGGACCTCGTCGTCATCGGTCGTGGCCGGCTCATCGCGCAGACCAGCACCAAGAGCTTCATCGAATCGGCCGCCGACTCCTCGGTGCGGGTACGCGGGCCTGAGCTGGCGCGGCTGCACAGCGTCCTGGCCGGCCAGGGGCTGGCCGTCCAGGAGCAGGCGGCCACCGAGGACACTCCGGCGGTGCTGGTCGTGCGTGGAAGCTCCACCGAAGCGGTCGGTGAGCTGGCAGGTGCCGTGGGGCTGGTGCTCCACGAGCTCACCGAGTCGCGTGGCTCGCTGGAGCAGGCCTTCATCCAGATGACCGGCGGCGAGGTCGAATACCAGGCCGGTGGAGGCACCGCGCCAGCCCCCTCGGGAGTCGCCGTGCCAGTCGACGCGCAGGTGGCGTTCGCTCCGCCTGGGCCGGTCTCCGGGGCGCCCGGTTTCCCGCCGCCCGGGRCCGTACCGGCGCCCGGTGGCGGGTCCGGCCCGGCTGCCACTCGGGAAACAGCCAGCCGCGGTGGTCAGGAGGGCCCGGCTCAATGACACTCATGACAGTCGAGCGGATCAAGCTCTTCTCCACCCGCTCCCCGTGGTGGTGCATGATCATCACGGTGGCGCTGACCGTCGGCCTGACCGCCATCTTCAGCGCCGCGACGAAGCCGGACGACCTCAGCGACCTCACCCCGTCCGTCACCCAGTTCGCCTACAACTTCGGGCTCGTCGTGATGATGGTGATGGCGGCGCTCACCGTCACCACCGAGTACCGGTTCGGGACGATCAGGTCGACCTTCCTCGCCGTTCCCGGTCGGACGCAGGCTTTGCTGGCGAAGACGGCCGTCGTCGCCGGGCTCGCCGGGATTGTCGGTGAGATCACCGCGGTGGGCTCCTGGGCCATCGCCAAGGCGATCAGGCCGGACGCACCGCTGGCACTCGACACCGGCCAGGAGTTCCGAAACGTTTTCGGGGTCGGGCTGATCTACCTGCTCGCGGCGGTCTTCGCGATCGGCCTCGCGCTGCTGATCCGGCATACCGCCGGGGCCATCGTGGTCATGCTCGTCTATCTCTTCCTCGCGGAGAGCCTGCTGCCGGCCATACCCCGGATCGGGCCCCACATCCAGGACTGGATGCCCTTCATCGTCGGAAACAACTTCGTCGTCGCGGGCCAGCTCGAGACGGACGACGGGCCGCCGGTCATCGAGGGCCTGCCGTTCGGGCCGTGGGGATCGCTGCTCTACTTCGCCGCGGTCTGCTTCGGTCTGCTGGCTCTCGGCCTCATCAGCGCCAAACGCCGGGACGCCTGACCTCCGTCGACATTCGTCCGGTAACCTGCGCGCCCCGACCGGGTCCCCTGGTCGGGGCGCGCTCCGCGTTTCGGCGGGAGGCGCCCGCAGCCGGACGCATCGGGCGCTGCCCGCCGGGTAGCGCCTACTACGATGCGACAGCGACAGCGACGGCGGCGGGTCTGGGCTCGCGATCCGGGGCATTTCGGCGCCACCTCGGCGGCTCGGGTCGCGATTGTCGCGCCAGCCGCGCTCGCGCTCACCGTCGGGATCGCCGGTAACGTGCGAATGAGCCTCTTCGCCTGGTTCGCCGTCATCGCTCTCCTCGAGTTCGTCGAGTTCGAGGGCCCGCGAACAACGCGGCTGCGCGCCTATCTCACGCTCACGGCGACCGGCGCAACACTGATCGTCCTCGGGACGCTCTGCTCGCGGTCGATCTTTCTCGCGGTCACCATGACCGCAGTCGTCGCGTTCGTCATCCTGTTCTCCGGCGTCCTCAACCCCTATGTGGCCGTTGCCGGACGTTCCGCGTTACTCGCCTTCGTTCTGGCGGTGATGACACCGGGGCCACTGACGGCGATACCGGAGCGACTCGCGGGGTGGGCCATCGGCGCGGCGGGTTCGATCACCGCCGTGATGCTCCTGAGGCCGCGCCGTCCGCCCGACCGGCTGCGGGCGAACATCGCGGCGGTCTCCCGCGCCCTGGCCAGCGGGGTGGCCTGGCCCGCAGCGGCGGAGTCGGCGGCGCAGACAGCGCGGATCTGGACGGAGCTGCGGCGGCTGCGACGCGAGTTCGCCGCCACGGTCCATCGGCCCACGGGGCTCGGCGGGCGGGCCGCGGCGCTCGGGTACGTCTTCATCGACCTCAACTGGCTGATGCCGTTCGCCCTGCCCTGGCCGGAGCGGGACCGGACAGCACGTGCCTGCTTCCCCGCCGAGGCCGCTGAGCTGCACGCCGCGGTGGCAGCGACGCTGCAGGCCATCTCCACCCGGATCGAGCCGGCCGCGCCGGCATCGACCGGGTCTGCCGCCGCCGGTGATGACCGGCTCGGCATGGCTCGCCTGGAACGGGCCGAGCGCGCGATCCGCGCCGCGCTTCTGGCCTTCCTGCGCAGCCAGGAGCACCAGGAGCACCAGGAGTATCAGGAGCGGCAGGTTCGGCAGGGTCGGCATGATCATCTGAAACACGAGAATCGCGGAGAGGAGTGGCAGGCCAGGGCCCGGGCGCGGGGGAGCGCAGGATTCGGCCCGGTCCGCGCCGAGCACGCCGCCGCTGAGGCGTTTCGGCTGCGCAGGCTCGCTCGGGGCACCCGTGACCTGGCGCTCAACGTCCTGAAGGCGACCGCGTCCACCCGTGGCCTCGGCTCCATCGAGCGCCTCCGGCCCGCGAAGGCCGCCACCGGCCCCAGGCATTCGTGGCGGGAGCGCTCGTGGCGGGAACGAGGCACGGTCGCGACCGACGTCGCCGCCGGGTACGCCAATCCGCGATCGGCCTGGTTCCGCAACAGTGTGCGTCGAGCGCTCGGGCTTTCGCTGGCTGTCCTCATCGCCCAGGCCGTAGGGGTCGACCACGCCTTCTGGGTCGTGCTGGGAACGCTGTCCGTCCTGCGGACCAATGCGCTCGCGACCAACGCGGCGGCAGCGAAGGCACTCGCCGGCACCGTTCTCGGGATCGTCGTGGGCGGCCTGACCGTGGCCATCGCCACCGCCGGCGGCCACTGGGCCGCGCTGTGGGCGGTGCTGCCGATCGCGGTCTTCCTCGGCAGCTACGCCCGCCGCGTGGCAGGTTTCGCGCTCGGTCAGGCCGGCTTCACGACCGCGGTCATCCTGCTCTTCAACATCGTCGCACCCGAAGGGTGGCAGGTCGGAATTGTTCGGATCGAGGATGTTCTGATCGGTTTCGCGGTCAGCATCGCGGCAGGCGCGCTGCTGTGGCCGCGAGGCGCGGTCGCGGTGCTGCGGGCTCGGGCCGAATCCGCGTATCTGACCGCGGTGGATTTCCTCGAGACCACGGTGGCGAGGTTGCCCGGCACGCTCGGACCACGCGTGGGGCTGGAGGCCGGGGCTGGTGACGAGCCGGTCTCGGGGGCGGGCGCGGGGCATGAGGCAGGCGCTGAACCTGGGGCGGGCGCTGAACCTGGGGCGGGCACGGCGCGTGGGGTGGGTATGGCGCTTGGAGTGGGTACGGGGGCTGCGGTGGCAGCGCGGGAATCGGATGCGGAGGTGGCGGAGGAAGCGCGCCGCGCGATCCGGTCCGGTCGTCTCCTGGACGACGCCATGCGCCATTTCCTCGACGAGGACCCTCCGGAGCGGTTCGACATCGACGCGCTGATGATGATCGCGGCCGGTGCGCAGCGGATGCGCCGTACGGCACAACTACTGCGGCATGGGGACGTCCGCTGGCCCCCGGACCTGTCCGACTTCGACAGGACGTCGGCATTCGGCGCTGCCTTCGCCACGGCCCGCGAAGCGCTCGCCCAGGATCTGGATGGTCTCTGCGACTGGTACCGCCGTTTCGCGGTGGCGCTTGGGGCCGCCTGGCRCCCACCCGAGCCCGACCTCGCCCCGGGCGGCGGCGGACCGGCCGGTCTGGCGGTGCTTCATGAGGTGGAGCACCTGCCAGGCCACCCAGAAACACTCGCCGGCATCGCGTTCGCCGCCCGGGCCAGCTACCTCGACATTCTGCGGGGAATCGAGCCCATGCTCACGGCGGCCGCCACGGCACTCGAACGAAGGTCCGACGGTGGCGCTGACGACGACGTGGATCGTCTGTGGTCCTCCGCCGAGGATGCCGCGGACAGGGATCCGTCCAGGGGTGTCGCCGGGAGTGCGGGCAGTGTGGGCAGGGTGGGACGGATTGTGGCGGATGATCATCAGGGTCCGAAACCCCACAGGTCACGGCCTGCCTCGGTGCGCTCGCGCGCCTTCATCCGGGCCTCGTAGACGTGCCGGTGCCCATCGGTGAGCTGGTCACGGACCCGCTCCTCGGTGGCGACAAAAGGGCGATAGTACAGATCGTCGTATTCCTCGACGATCTGGAAGGTCCACCGGCCGTCCAGGACGTTGCGGCCGTACAGCTCGCGGCGGACCTCGCCTGCGACCTGCTCGTGCCCGGCCTCCCGTAGTGCGTCCAGCGCCTCACCGAGAATGATGTCGGCCCGCCCCGAAAGCTGGTGGAACGAGTAGAGCGCCCCCCGGGCCCGTTCCACCCACTCGAGTGCCTCACTCAGCCGCCCGGTGGCGTTGACCGTCGCCTCGTCGAGATGCGGGACGGTGCGGTCTTCCGGGGCCGAGCCCGCCCCGTCGGTGACCGTGGTCGGCGGCGTGTTCACCTGGCTTGTCAGCCGGGTGACGTGATCCGGCCGACTCGCGGGTTTCTGATCATGTGTTCTGGTCACAGTCTCGACCTGCCCTGATCGCCGTCGACACAACCCATCGGCGGAGTCGCATGATCGCAGGGCATGTTCCCCAGATCAGATGCTCGTCGGACCACCAGATCAGGCCGCATCGATCCGCTCGGTGACAGCCCGGCCCTCCGGCGTCGTCGGGCCATCTGCCGGTGCAGCCACGACGCCAGGAGGTGATCGCGAACGGCTCGATCGAACGGGCCCTCGGCACGCCCGACGCCGGAGCTGCGATACTCGACCATGACCACCCGGCCGGCGACGGTCCGGACGGTCACGCGGAACAGGCGCGGAACGGCCCTACGGACGATCGGGGCCAACCGGGCTGAAGCTGCAGGTCAGGAGGGCTCGCCTAGTGGCCGATGGCGGCGGTCTTGAAAACCGCTAAGGGGAGTGATCCTCTTCGTGGGTTCGAATCCCACGCCCTCCGCTCTGTGATGTCTCGGGACATCGGAGACAGCCGGACCTACGATTCGCGGGTTCGGCTGTCGCGCGAATCCCGCCCGGGACAGGGCGCGTGACCTCGCCCCCCTGCCGAATCACCGCCGTCGAAGTGCTCAACCAGCCACCGGCCGCGTCACGACGTCCGGCCCCGCCGCCGCCGAGCCGCCGGCGAGTGCCTGTCTCAGGCAGTCACGGACCCGGCCGCGCAGCCAGCGATGCTGGCCGTCCGCGTCGTGACGGGGATGCCAGGCCTGGGACAGCAGCAGCGGTGGGAGCCGCAGGTCGAGGTCGAGCGGGACGAGGCCCAGCGCGTCCAGCTGAGCCCGGCCGAGCCGGATCGGTGCGATCGAGACGAGATCGCTGTTCGCCACCAGCACCAGGGCCGCGGCGTGGGTCGGTACGGCTGCGGCGACCTCGCGGCGCAGGCCGTGGGCGGCAAGCATCTCGTCCATCGGGCCGCTTAGTCTGCCCCGGCGGGAAGCGGTCACGTGCCGGGCGGCTGCCAGCCGGGCGAGTGTGACGGGTCCTGTGGTCAGTGGATGGCCGGCGCGTACCACGGCGATCGCCCGCTCCTCCCCGACGGCCTCGGTGAGGATCTCTGGGGCGGTCGAGTCGATCTCGCCGATCTCCAGGTCGGCCGTGCCGTCCCGGAGCGGGTCGGACCGCAGGTCCGGCTCGGGGAGGAAGCGGAGCCGGACACCGGGTGCCTCGGTTCCGAGCCGGTCGAGGAGATCGACCCCGATCGCGGTGATGAGCAGGTCGCTGCTGAGGATCGTGAACGTCCGGGTCAGCGTCGTCGGGTCGCTGGGCTGCGCCGGTGCGAAGACCGCCTGGGCGCGCAGAACCAGGTCGTGGACCTCGGCGCGCATGGCGAGTGCCCGGGGTGTCGGCACCATGCTGTGACCGGCCCGAACCAGGACGGGGTCGTCGACCGTGCGGCGGATCCGCCCGAGCGTGCGGCTCATCGCGGACTCGGTCAGGTGCAGCCGGCGGGCCGCCGCGCTGACGCTGAGCTCCTCCAGCAGTGCGTCCAGGGCAACCAGCAGGTTGAGGTCGACACCTGACAGGTCCGATTGACTTCGGTGCACTAATCAACTGTACAAGTTGCATTTGAAGCCAGATCGTCTTCTTCCTACAGTCGTGGTGAGCGTTCGAGGGCAGGCCCGCGGCCTTGCCCAGGCCGGCCCGCGGAGCCACTCGGCCCACAGACCCACAGACCCACAGACCCACGGACCCACGGACCCGCGTAGCCCGGTGGCTTCCGGGTCGCCCAGCTGCTTCGCGGCCTGGCTCCTCCGAACGCGGATCCCCTGCCTGCCACCTGAAAGAGAAGGACGATCTTCGTGCCCTCGTCATCGCTGCTCGCCCCGCCCGCCGCGAACGTCATCGACCGCCTGTTCGGTGCCTCAGAAACCGACGACGCGGCCTTCGCCGCGTTCCGCGCGGCGCATGCCGGCTTCGTCCCGCGGGAACTGCCCGCCGCCAGGCTCGCCGAACTCACCGGTGACATCTATATGCCGGTTTCCCGGGAGACCGGCGTCTTCCTCTACCAACTCGTCCGTGCTGTGCGGCCCAGGCTCGTCGTCGAGTTCGGCACCTCTTTCGGGATCGCTGCGGTCCACCTGGCCGCCGCCGTCCGTGACAACGGGGCCGGACGGGTCGTCAGCACCGAACTGTCGCCGAGCAAGGTCGCCGCAGCCCGCGCCAATCTCGCCGAGGCGGGGCTGAGCGATGTGGCGGAGGTCTGGCCCGGTGACGCCCTGGAGACACTCGCCACCCTGCCGGGCCAGGTCGACTTCCTGCTGCTGGACGGCTGGAACCACCTCTACCTGCCGGTTCTGAACCTGATCGAGCCCGGACTGTCGAAAGGAGCGGTGGTCGTCGCCGACGACACGGTGCTGTTCGCCGACGACACCGCGGACTATCTCGCCTACGTTCGCGACCCCGCGCACGGCTACATCTCCAGCCCGCTGCCGATTGATGACGGTCTGGAGCTCTCCACCCGGCTTTGAACCGCGATGCGGTGGCTGGCCTCGGCGCCACCGGGCCACTCGCCGGCGTTCGTGGGCGCGGTGGGGCTACTGCGCTTCCCATGAGGCTTCCCATGAGGGAGTGCGGCTCCCTCGCGAACAGGACGCCGGCGACGGCCGCGACCATCGTCGGCACCAGCAGAGGAACGGCCGCGGGGGCTCGGGTCAGGCGTCCGGCGGCGACGCTGGGCGAATGCCCCCAGCAGGACGACGGCCGGAGTGGTCGCCAGCTCCACGACAACAGGCCTGGCCCACCGCGCCCGGGCGCGGAAACGAGAGGGAGGAACCGCAGCGCGACGAGGGCCGGTTCGGATCTACGGCCTGTGCGCCCAGCCCTGGCTCGATCAACGAGACCAGCCTGGCCGCGGCTTGGTCCGCGGCGCTCACCTGGGTGGGGCGCCCCGACTCCGCCGGGCCGTGACGGGCTCGGCCCGGCGACGGGCGCCGGTCCAGGTCGGTGCAAATCAAGCTGTATGGGTGGATGGTCGCACTTCAGGTCGGTAACCAGTGGCGCTGGAGCTCGTTCTTCCGTGCCGTGCCGCCATCCATAAACCCGGTTGCCGTTCACCCGTTGACGTTAATCCCTCGCAGGAAATCTCGTCCGCCGTGATTAACCCACCGTTCGGGACCCGACCTGGCCGACCATAGAGCGTGAACGCTGTCGATGTTCCTGCTCACCCTTTTGTCGGATTATGGTAGGATAGGCGCTCGAGATTTGTCGCCACGAACGGCTCAGCTCGGACCCTGTCGCCGGTCCGGTAATGCAGTCGCTCCAGCGTATTCTCTTATTTCACGGCGACCACTGGCAGATCGTTCGTCGCAACTACACGGGCTGCCTTGAAGTATTAGGCCAGGAATCCGGGTAGGGATGCGGCGGAGTGGCGCACCGGGAGGATGTCCAGCGTCCCGGTTCGCTGTAGCGGCTGATTGCTCTTGCTGAGTGGTATCGCCGCATGGGGGTGGCCACCTTCCTCCGTCTGAGAAGCGGAACGAGCAAGGGGGTTATCGATGAAGCTCGACAAGAAGCGAGTTTGCGGAATGCTGGTTTCGGTGCCCGCGGCTGCGGTGCTGATGTTTGCTGCACCGGCGAATGCGGCTGCTCAGGGTGGTTCCACGGGCTCGTTTGGGGGCGGTGGGGCTCAGGGTGGTTCCACGGGCTCGTTTGGGGG